>CACXYG010000024.1 GCA_902771745.1 uncultured Erysipelotrichaceae bacterium
TCCTTGGTCTTGTTGTTCTTTACGATAGTGGAGGCGAGCTTCTGGCTGACCTTTTCCTGTTTTCTGTTGATAATACCGAAAACAAGCATAAGACCAACGATAACAACACAAAACTCATCAGCTTATTAGAAGACCTTGGCGATAGTAAAGCCAGCAACAAACTCTATCATCGTTTCCTTCTCTTACCAGATAAAAGCAAAGCCTTACTAGACGAATATAAGATTCCTTATGACGCTTCTGATGAAGTCATCAAAGCAGCCATCAAAGCAGCCCGAGATGCCTTAGATAAAGACGATATCAAAACCTACAAATACTACTACAGCATCTTGATCAACTTCAGAAACGACAAGGCCATCAACAATCTATTACATTCAATTTAAAAGAACCGAATCCTCGTGTTTATCACGAAAGATTCGGTTCTGTTTTTTTATCTTTCTTCTCTGAAGTAAGGTAAGCCAAGACTGGCTGGTGGTTGATTTTCTTTCTTCTTTCTAGAAGAGTTGATAATCAAGACAACAATCGTAACCAGATATGGAAGCATCTGGATGATCTGAGTCATACCAGTGAAACCATTGATGCTTAACATGTTTGGTAAGTAGGCATAAGCCCAGAACAAGAAACCAAAGAGTGGAGCACCCCATAATAAGTGAATCGGTTTCCAGGAGACAAAGATAACCAAGGCGACAGCAAGCCAACCTAAGGCTTCAATACTGTTGTTGGTAGACCAAGAAGCACCAGAGAACTGCATGACATAGATCATACCGCCAAGACCGGCAAGAGAACAGCCAATCATGGTAGCGATATATTTATAGCGAGAAACATTCAAACCGACGGCATCAGCAGTGGCTGGAGATTCACCAATAGATCTTAAGTTGAGACCGATTCTTGTCCTGCGGAAGAAAAACATCGCAACAACTAAGATGATAATGACAACATAGGTCATGAAGCCATAGTTGAAGAACAAGTCGCCAACCACTCCTAAATCCTTCAAAAATGGAAGACCGGCATTGAAGATATCATTGGCGTGAGCTAACTTTGGATAGGTAGTAGAACCAGCACCGATAACCAAGGACAAGAATTTACCAAAGCCAACACCAAAGGCGGCAATCGATAAGCCTAAGACATTCTGGTTACAACGGAAGGTGACAGCAAACACGGAATAAAGAAGACCGATTAAAGCACCAGTAAGAAGAGAAGACAACACCGCAAGCAAGATAATCACAATGACAAGTGGCTCTTCTACTGCACCCTCATACGCCTTCGTGGCAATATAGGATACAACACCAGAGAGATACATAATGCCAGGAATACCAAGGTTGAGGTGACCGGCTTTTTCATTGATGATTTCACCACAGGCAGATATAGACAGAATGGTGCCATAGACAACAGCAAATGTAAACCAAGTGATAAATGTATCCATATTACATCACCTCCTTAGCAATCTTGTTTTCTTCTTCTATTTCCTCAATCAGACCGGAAGTCAAGGATTTGACCAAATGCTTTCTAGAGAAGGTATAGTGAATACGATAACGCATGAAGAACTTACCTAACATAACACCCAAGATGATGGCAAAGACAATAAACTGAGCAGAATATTCATTCAGGTTAGCAGAATAACCAGAGTCCGCAAGGTTCTTCGCACCCTTCTCAAGGAAGACGATTAAAGCGCTATAGCCTACCATGGCAAAGGAATTGAAATTCGATAGCCAGCAGACGATAACGGCAGTAAAACCATAACCGAGGTCAGAGAAAGTAGAGACAGTATGATCAAAATTGCTGACGATGAAGAAACCGATCAAACCGCATAAAAGACCGCTAAGAGAAACGGTTCTGCGAATGACATGTCTCACGTTGATGCCAGTGTATTTTGCAGTTCTGATAGAATCACCGACAACATTGATTTCATAACCATGCTTGGTATAGCTGATATAGACATAGGTGGTAGCGACTAATACCGCAACCAAGATCAAAGGAATGAAGACAGAACTGGTGATGAATTTGTTATCAAAACCAGCATTTGCCTCAATCGTATAGAACCAACCGATATGACTGCTCTGGTTGATCAAGCCCATAGCGGATTTTTGACCTCTCCAGATATTGGTAAACAATTCAACCAGCAAGATAGCGATATAGTTCATCATCAAGGTAAACAAAGTTTCATTGGTTTTCCATGTTGCCTTGAAGAAAGCAGGAATATAAGCCCAGATACCACCGGCGACCATAGCGGATAAAGCGGAAATAAGAATGATCAAGGCATTGGCTAAATCCTTAGTGGCATCCTGAGACAACATACCCGCAAAAACACCAGGAAGATAAATCATACAAGAGGCGCAAGCAAGAGCACCGATAAGTACCTGACCCTGACCACCGATGTTCCAGAATCTCATTTTATAAGATGGAGTCAAGGCTAAGGCAATTCCTAGTAAGATAACAAAGTTTTTAAAGAAAGCGTTCAGTTTGGTGATAGATAATCCACCCTTGGCAACTGGAGCAAACGTGCCCTGGAAGATATAGACCAGAGACTGGAATGGATTATTTCCACCAACCATCCACAAAAACAGGATGGAAATAGCAACGGCGATTAAGAAGGTAACACCACGAGCAATACCCTGTTGCAAGAAGGTGGAATCATTACGTACCGTGATACGAATTCTAGAAGGTTTCTTGACTTTCTCGGTTTTCATTGTATTAGTCATGTTTCACCTCCACATTATTACTCATCAAACGGCCAATGGTCATCTTGTCTGTTGTACGAGAATCAACAATACCAGTAACCTGTCCATCACATAAAACTAAAATTCTATCAGTCAGGGCAAGTAAGACATCCAAGTCTTCACCGACATAGACAACTGCCACACCTTTTCTTTTCTGTTCGTTTAAAAGATTATAGATGGCATAAGAAGTATTGATATCAAGACCACGAGTTGCATAAGCGGTCAAAAGAAGTCTTGGAGAAGAAGCGATTTCTCTACCTACCAATACTTTCTGAACGTTACCACCGGATAGTTTGCGAACAGGGGTTTCCAAACTTGGCGTGACAACATGAAGTTGGTCTTTGATTTGTTCAGCCAAAGCATGTGGTTTTTTGGTATGCAAGAAATAGGAATGTCCTTCTTCATAAGAACGAAGAAGCATATTGCCAGTCATACCAAATTCACCAACCAAACCCATACCGAGACGATCTTCCGGAACAAAGGCGAGACGAACACCAAGATGCTTGATCATCTTTGGTGTCTTACCGACCAATTCTTCTTTTTCGCCATCGACTTTCTTGAAAGTGATATGACTTCCGAAATCGGAATGACGTAAACCAGTGATGGCATCAAGCAGGGCTTTCTGACCAGAACCAGAAACACCAGCAATACCTAAAATTTCACCACCATAAATGCTGAAATTAGCATCCTTGATCAACTTGATTCCCTGAGATGAAGTGCAGTTGAGATGTTCTACTCTCAAGACTTCATCATCTTTCTTTGGTTCATCACGGTCGATATGTAAAGCCACATGTTCGCCGACCATTGCATCTGTCAAAATAGATTCGTTGGCTTTAGCAGTCTCAATGGTTTCAATCACCTTGCCTTTTCTTAAAATGGCAACACGATCAGATAATTCCAAAACTTCATTGAGTTTATGAGTAATGATGATAACGGTCTTACCATCTTCTCTCATTTTTCTTAAAACATTAAACAGTTTCTTCGTCTCCTGAGGAGTCAAGACAGCTGTTGGTTCATCCAAGATCAAAGTGTCGACGCCACGATAAAGCAGTTTGATGATTTCCACAATCTGCTTTTCACCAACGGACATACGATACACTTTTTTCTTGGGTTCGATTTCAAAGTCATAACGAGTGGCAATCTCTTTGACTTCACGATTGACTTTCCTGTGATCGACAAAGAATCCTTCTTCCTTCAAGCCGAGAATGATGTTGTCACTTGCCGAGAAGACTTCAATCAATTTGAAGTGCTGATGAACCATACCGATACCATGTTCAAAAGCATCCTTTGGTGAGGAGATGGTCACTTCTTTGCCATTGATTTTAATGGTACCAGAATCAGGATAATAAAGGCCGCAGAGCATGTTCATCAAAGTGGTCTTACCAGAACCGTTTTCACCCAAAAGGGAAAGAATCTCTCCTTTGTGAATCGTTAAGTTGACACTATCGTTAGCCAGGGTTTTTCCAAAGCGTTTGGAGATACCGATCAACTCAATTGCATTTTCCATAAATTTATACACCTTTCAAAAAAGACAAAGAGGGAGGACACGCTTTGCCCTCCCTTTTTGGTAGAAATCTTATTGACTAGTTCTTAGTAGCTTTGGCAACTTCAGTGATGCCATCGATACGAAGAGAGAAGTATGGAGCAGAACGTTCCACAGATTCTTCAACATAGCTGCCATAGGTATCAGTCTTGACAGTTTCCTTGGTTTCACCCTTGTGAACGACAGATGGAGGATTGGTAGACCAATTCATGTAGGAGAAGTCAACCTTATTGGTAGTGATGTGTTCACCGTTAACAGTGAACTTGGAAGTATCGAAAACATGTAACTTACCAGCCTTGATATCAGCTTCAGCCTTAGCAACAGCTTCATCAGTACCAGCAGCAACAGATGGACCTAACTTAGTGATAGCAACAGCATCATCGTTATAGCCCTTAGCCCAGTCAGTAGCGATGGTTTCGCCCTTGATGGCAGCTTCGATGGCATATTCATAATACTTGCCCCAGTTGTTAGTAGCGCTGGTTAAAGCAGCAGTTGGAGCAGCAGAGAGCATGTCGACGTTGTAACCGACAGAATAGACTTCCTCGCCCTTCTTATGAGCGTCTTCGATAGCTTCTGGAGCACCGGTGGAGTCAGCGTGCTGACCGATGATGACGTTACCATGAGCAATCAAAGCCTTAGCGGTAGCATTTTCACCATCGTGATCATACCAGGAATCAGTGTACTGAACTTCCATGGCAACGTTATCGGCACCAAAGCCAGCTTTGACACCGAGATAGAAAGCAGTGTAACCGGAGACAACTTCAGCATAGTTGAAAGCACCGACATAACCAATCTTCCAGTTGCCATTGGCATCCTTGTTCTTGGTAGCATCGAGTTTATTGCTATCAACTAATTCTTTTAATTTCATACCACCGACGATACCAGAAACATATCTGGCTTCGTAGATGTTAGTGAAAGCATTCTTGAAATTGGTTAAACCAGAGATAGCGGCATAGTCACCAGTAGCGGCAACAACAGTGACGTCCTTGTTGTCCTTAGCGAACTGATAAGCATAGTCCTGATGACCATAAGAGTTGGTGAAGACGACAGAAGCACCCTGTTCAACGATTTCATTAGCGGAATCGATGACAGCACTGCTTTCTGGAACGCTGGTCTTTAAGACGACCTGAGCGCCTAACTTCTTGGCAGCTTCATTGATACCATCGATGTGAGCCTTGGAATAAGTTTCAGAAGTGTCACCGACAGAGACAAGACCGACGACGAGCTTCTTGGAATTATCGCCACCACAACCGACAAGACCTAAGACGGATAAACCTAATACAGCTAAGCTCTTCAAACCCTTTTTCATTATTAAATCTCCTTTAAAGGTCCGTAGTGAAGTTGTTTCCACTACCCTTTAAAGGAGAACATTCTATACTTGTACCAATAAATCTATGAAAAAATAAAAAAAGGAGTTAAGATTTATTCGTAGTGCTGGCTTTACGGGCCACAGCGTAGAAACTTCCCACCTATTAGGGTAATTATACGAATACTAACTTCAACTACACGTAGATTATACAAATGAAATCGTCACAAAGTATGTCTTTTCTATATGAAAGCGCTTAAGGATCATACTTTGATGATTTTTCATCCTCATCTGAAACCACTAAGTCGCATCACATATAAAAAAGAGTCGCCATTTTCAGGCGACTTTGAACTCAAACTAATGCTTTTTATTGTTATAGATAACAGCAGCTTCAATCAAGCCCTTGAACAGTGGATGAGGTTTATCTGGTCTAGACTTAAATTCCGGATGAGCCTGAGTGGCAACAAAATAAGGATGATCCTTAAGTTCAATCATCTCCACAATTCTGTTATCAGGAGAGAAACCAACCGGTATTAAACCATGCGAGACAAGATCATCACGGTAGTCATTGTTGACTTCATAACGATGACGATGACGTTCTGAAATCTCGCCTGTACCATATAAGGCATAAGGCTTACTACCTTCAATCAGATGGCAAGGATAAGCGCCAAGTCTCATCGTACCACCAAGGTTGACAACACCATTCTGTTCTGGCATCAAGTCGATGACTGGATGAGTGGTATCAGGATTAAACTCAGTAGAATCAGCATCCTTGTAGCCTAAGACATTTCTGGCAAATTCAATGATGGCAGTCTGCATACCTAGGCAGATTCCCAAGAATGGGATCTTGTTGACTCTAGCATACCAGATAGCATCTAGCATACCTTCAATACCACGTTTACCAAATCCACCTGGAACTAGGATACCATCGACATCCTTTAAGACAGTCGAGGCGGTTTCCTTGGTAACTGTCTCCGATTCGATAAATTCAATTTCTACCTTCTTATGGCAAGACCAACCAGCAGCCTTCAAGGCTTCATTGACAGAGATGTAGGCATCATGAAGCGCCATATATTTACCAACAAGCGCAATCTTGATGATGTCCTTGCTGGACTTGATGGTGTTGACCATCTCGGTCCAGACGCTGAGATCAGGTTCTGGTGCTGGGATATGTAAGGTTTCGCAAACAGCCTGAGCAAACTTTTCTTTCTCCAACATCAATGGAAGTTCATAAACCGTCTCACAGTCATAGTTTGGAAGGACGTGAGAGGAAGGAACGTTGCAGAAGAGAGAAATCTTATCAATCGAATGCTGATCGATTTCATGTTCACTTCTACAGACGACAATATCAGGCTGTAAACCCATGGACTGTAAGGTTTTGACAGCCATCTGGGTGGGTTTAGTCTTGATTTCATCACTGGCTCTGAGATAAGGAATCAAAGAGACGATGATGATACAGACATTCTCGGCTCCGACTTCCGCCTTGAACTGACGGATAGATTCGAAGAATGGCTGAGATTCAATATCACCGATAGTACCACCGATTTCGATGATGGTAATACCTGTTTCATCTTTTCTTTCATTGCGGTGGAAACGAGATTTGATCTCGTTGGTAACGTGAGGAATAACCTGAACGGTACCGCCACCATAGTCACCATGTCTTTCTTTGGATAAGACAGTTTCATAAACCTTACCTGTGGTGACGTTAGAACCTTTGTCTAATTTTTCGTCGATAAATCTTTCATAATGACCTAAGTCCAAGTCGGTTTCTGTACCGTCATCGGTGACAAAGACCTCACCGTGTTGAACTGGTGACATTGTACCTGGATCTACGTTAAGATACGGATCGAATTTCTGCATTGTGACATGGTGTCCGCGGGCTTTCAGTAAGCGACCTAAAGAAGCTGCTGTAATACCCTTACCTAAACCGGAGATGACACCGCCAGTGACGAAGATATACTTTTCCATGCTTGAGCACTCCTATATTCATTGTCTACTCGTCTCACCTTGTGCAAAATATCCTATGATCGCTTTTCTGGTGATAATCCCCATAAAGATGTCATGATCATCTAAAACAGGGACAAAGTTTTGGCTCATAGCTAGACTAAGCAGTTCATCCATACTGGCATCGTAACGAATGGCCACATATTTTCTGTTACGAGTAACAGATAAAATATTTACCGACTCACTTTTCTTTAAGGTCATATTCGGATGTTTTTTCACAAACCAAAATAAATCACCCTCGGAAACAGTGTCGATATATTTGCCATTCTCATCCAGTATCGGAATCGCAGTGTATTTGAGATAGTCTAGTTTTTCCGCAACTTGTCGAAAGGTGTCAGAAGCCATTACATAGCCGACCTGACTCTTTGGAATCAAGAAAAACAAGATATTCATAACGTAAAAGGATTATAATACGAAAGTTGCTCTCATCAAAGAAAAATTTTTGATTTTATATGTCGTTTTCTCATATCAAAACTTGTTTTTCGTGATAACAATAATAGATTTTAGTAAGGGAAAATAAATATTTTTGGGGTAAATTTTACATAAGAAAACCTATGTATTTTTGAAATGGTAAGAAACAAAAATTTTTTCTTCTTTTTTTGTGAAAATTCAAAGAAAAGAAACCGGTGAAAGAGTATAATATTAAGGCTTTGTTAAAGGAGGCTTTCATATGGCTGATAACAAAAAGAAAAATTTTTACATCACGACTCCAATTTATTATGCTTCCGGTAATATCCATATCGGACATACCTATTGCTGTGTCGCCACTGACACCATCGCCAGATACAAGCGTTTGGCTGGTTACAACGTCAGATTCATGACCGGTGCTGATGAACACGGTCAGAAGATTGCAGAGAACGCTGCCAAAGCTGGCAAAACTCCACAACAGTTTGTCGATGATATCTCTGACTCTTTCAAGAAGATCTGGAGTGCTTTAGACATCTCCTATGATTACTACATCAGAACCACCGATGATTACCATGTCGCTGCCGTCAAAAAAGTCTTCAGCGAATTATTAGAAAAAGGTGATATCTATCTTGGCGAATACAAGGGCTGGTACTGCACACCAGATGAAACCTTCTGGTCTGATTCCCAGGTCGTTGTCGACGAAGAAGGTAACCACTTCTGCCCTGATTGCCATCGTCCTGTCCACATGGATTCCGAACAGGCTTATTTCCTAAACGTCAAGAAGTTTGTCCCATGGCTTTTAGACTTCTATGCCCAGCATCCAGATTTCTTTGCCAAGGATAAGATGAATGAAATGATCAATACCTTCATCAAACCTGGCTTAGAAGACTTATGCATCACCAGAACATCCTTCTCCTGGGGTGTACCGATCGATGAAGATCCAAAACATGTCATCTATGTCTGGATCGACGCCCTTTTGAACTACCTCACTGGTTTAGGTTTCAAGAGTGCGGATGAATCCTTACTCAAGACCTTCTGGGGTGATGATTGTGAAATTGTTCATATCGTCGGTAGAGATATCACGAGATTCCACACCATCTATTGGCCAGTCTTATTAAAGGCTTTGAATGTCCGTGAACCTGATAAGGTTTTGGTCCATGGCTTACTTCTCACCAAGTCTGGTGTCAAACTCTCCAAGTCCTTAGGTAACGCCTTATCTCCATACCCACTCATCGAGAAGTATGGTGTTGATTCTCTTCGTTACTACATGGTCAGAGAAATCCGTTTTGGTGAAGATGGTAACTTCACTCCTACTCAGTTTGTCGATAGACTCAACTCCGATTTGGCTAACTCCTATGGTAACCTTGTCAATCGTACCTTATCCATGATGAATAAGTACTTTGAAGGTGTCATCCCAGAATATGCCCAACCAACAAGTGACTTCACCAAGAAGCTATATGCTGATGTGGAAGAAAAACTCACCCAGTATAACGCCTTCATGGAAGATATGAAGATCACCGAAGGTGCTGATAAAGCTATCGAGCTTGTCAACCTTGGTAACAAGTACTTCGATGATGTTGCTCCTTGGACACAGGCCAAGAATGGCAACACCGTCTTACTCAAGGAATGCTTATACGCAGCTAGTGAAATCATTCGTATCGGTTCTATCATCCTTTCCCCAATGATGCCAAACAAGACCAAGGATGCTTTAGATCAGGAAAATGTCCCTGAAGAATTAAGAACCTTGGATTCTACTCATGTAATCGGTAAGTTATCCAACATCAAGATCAATGAAATCTCTGCTTTATTCCCAAGATTAAAGAAAGACGATGAAGTGAAATACCTCACCGAATTGATCGACGGTCCATCTGCTAAGTAATACCAGGCTGCTTCGGCAGCCTTTTATTGTGTTGTTTTTTTTTATCAAAAATGGGACCCTTTCAGGTCCCACATGATTACTGTAACGCTTCGACGAAATAAGGATTCGTCTCTTTTTCAACACCGAGTCTGGAGATGAAGCCATGACCTGGATAGACAACCAGATAATCGCTTAAGGAACTTAATTTTCTTAAAGAATCTCTGACTTGTTCCGGATTGGATGTTTCTAAATCAGTTCTACCGATAGATCCTCTAAAGAGAGTATCACCGGTAAATAAGGCATTATCATCTTCAAAGAGATAACAGACACTGCCTTGCGTATGGAATGGTGTCTTGATGACTTTGAAACGAAAGCTGTTATGAACTTCGACAGTCTCACCATCTTCTACTGGTATCGTATCAACATTCACGGAGATCTTCTCACCGGTCATGTTAGAAGAGTTGATGGAAGGATTATTTAAGAGTGGAACATCCTCACTGGCTAAATAAACCGGAACGTTCTTGAATCTCTTCAAGATCTTAGGTAAACCACGGATATGGTCAAAATGAGCATGGGTCAGCAAAACACCGGCAACGCCTTCGTAATGTTTTTCAATGTAATCGATAACATCATCTCTGGTCGATCCAATATCGACAATGAGACACTTCATACCGATTTTTCCGATGACGTAAGTATTAGCGGAGAACTCGTTTGGGTTATCTTCAAAATTAAAAACCTTTACCATTTCTATTAATCCTGTCTATTCATTATAAATGAATTTAGGGTAAAGTGATAAGTATATGCATTAAAATTTTGCCTTTTGTTTCTTTTTATAAGTTTAAATACATATTTTCTTTGAAAAATATCGAAAAGCATGTAGAAATTTCAATATATGATGGTTTCTTTCTTTCATTCTTTCATCTAGAGATTCTTTTCGTTATAATAAATAGGCTTTTAAAAAGAAGGTAATAATCATGGCAAATACAGTTTACGAAGTTAAAGAAGAAAAAGTCGATGGTCTCTTACTCGTCTTTTTGATCTTCTTAGGTTGGTTCGGCGGTGATAAGTTCTATGCTGCCAAGTCTTTTAAGGGTGGATGGAAGTTCGCTTTGATTAAATTCGCCTACTCCATCATTCTCTTAGGCATCTTATGGAATATCTTTGATATCATCCAGGCCTGCAGAAAGAAATACCAGCTCGACTTCAGAGAATACTTCAGATAAGCACATTACACATGAAAGTCCCTCTTATATGGTACAATAGTATCAATTGGAGGGACTTTTTATGATTAAGTTCTTTAGAAACAAAGAGACGAAAGAAGTCGTTATGGTTCTCAATGATGAGCAGCCAAAAGAAAATGAAGTTGAGTTGAAGGCGAATGACACCGATGCCGCTCAGGAAAAACACGTTCCTGTCATCGAAGTCGAAGGCAATAAGGTTCATGTTGCTGTCGGTTCCGTCGAACATCCAATGACTGAGCCACACTACATCATGTTCATCGTTCTTGTCACTGACAAGAAGGCTGAAATGAAAAAACTTACCCCAACGGATAAGCCAGCCGCTGACTTTGTCTTAGCCGAAGGCGAAAAGGTTGTTGCTGCTTACGAGTATTGCAACCTCCACGGCCTCTGGGTCAAGAATCTTTAATCTCGTATCTCTTGGGAGCCAATTGGCTCCCTTTTCATATAATTAATACCAGGATGATTCCTTGGTCACTACCATAGGCATATCCCATCTAAGGGCAGCGCTGTATGTGGCAGTCATCAACATGATCCTGTCCAAGGCTGAGAACATGATCACAAGATATGTACTGAAAAAGAAAGACAGCGGCCTCTACTACAAGGCAGCTGTCATCGCCGGTTGCTCAAAGCTGTTGCGTCTAATCCACGCGATGCTGAGAAACGGCACCTGTTATTCAGAACAATAATAGTATAGCTCAATCAATCCATAAATCAATCGACGACCTCTCGGTCGTCTGTTTGAGCATGCTCAAACAGACAGAATGCATTGATGACACTCTCTACGACTTTCACTCGACACGTATATTGTAAATGGCAGATGAAGGATGGCCATCCTTCATCTGCGGCCCTTCCCTTATAATAAGGGGAATGGAAGCCGTCCAAGGTGATGCGGCCCAG
>CACXYG010000025.1 GCA_902771745.1 uncultured Erysipelotrichaceae bacterium
TATATTCATGAATCAATGTTCTCAACCTTCCTGGAGCAAACTGAATACTGCAGCTATGCTGCATGATGTGTTTTCGGTGACGAAAACGCATTATGTTCTTGAACTGGTTTGGTTAAATATGTTATTGTGCTAACGATATAAATCTAAAATTTTAGACATATTTAATTATCTTAAATTTCGCTTTTTAAAATTTTTTATGTATAATTATTGCGATAAATGAGAGAAGGAATTATTTAGTAATTGGAAATGATAACAATCAGATCCAAAAAGATAAGATTATGAGTGGAATACAGCAAGTTCAAGTCATCTTTATGCTGTGGACGACAATCTTTTGTATCATTGCCGCCATCATTGTTTTGGTTACCCGTAAATTTGATAAGAATCAGGCCACTTGGGTCATGATGCTTTTGCTTGTCAACGGTATCATCAATATCTTTGAAGCCTTTGCCTATTTATATCGAGGAGATGTGAGTGAAGTTGGTTATTGGATGGTTCGCATCTCTAATTTTGTTGTGTTCCTCTTCAATGGTATCTTGTTATTATGTGTCTTGAATTTCTTAGTGGCCATCGTCAAGAAGAACGGTGCTTGTTATTTAAATGCGGAACGCTATGCCGCTTATGGCTTCATTTTAATTTATATCATCGTTTTGATCTTATCTCGTATCTTCCACTTCTATTATGACTTCAACGAAAAGAACGAATATTATCGTTTGGATTCCTATTGGATCATGTTGGCGTTATCAGAACTGATTGCCATGGTGATCATCTTACTTACCATCAAGAACTGGAAACATCTAAAACTCGTCGAACGTATCGAGTTCATGATGTTTGAGATTTTACCAATCGTCGGTGTTATTCTTCAGACCTTTATCTATGGTATTTCTATCACCACGGTATTCAATACCATCTCTATCTTCTTGGTCTTCTTGACTTATGAGTTAGAGGCTGCGGATTATGCAGTTAAGAAAGAACGCCGCTTATTTGACCAGATGATTTCCGCTTTTGCTAAGGCGATTGATAAAAAGGATAAGTATACCGGTGGTCATTCCTCTCGTGTGGCTAAGTATTCTGTCATGATTGCCGAAAGAATTGGTTTATCCAAAAAGGAAATCGATGTCATCTGGCGTATGGCTCTTCTTCACGATATCGGTAAAATCGGTATTCCTGATGCCATCATTAACAAGACCGGTAAACTGACCGACGAAGAATTTGCCGTCATCAAATCTCATCCGGCCATGGGTTCTGAAATTTTAGAGACCATCACCGAAAAACCAGAATTGTTGATCGGTGCAAGATGGCATCATGAACGCTTTGATGGCAAAGGTTATCCCGACCATAAGAAAGGTCATGAAATCCCCTTAGAAGCTCGTATCATCGGTATGGCGGATAGTTATGATGCCATGACTTCGAATCGTTCATATCGTTCTTATCTGCCGCAGGAGGTTGTCCGTAGTGAGGTTGAGAAGAATGCGGGAACGCAATTTGATCCGGATATCGCTCAGGTGATGTTGAAAATCATCGATGGAGATGAGAATTACAAGTTACATGAATAAGATGAATTTTGTGTTTGATGTGATAAAATAAGAAAGGACTAATTAGTCTAGGAGGAAATGATATGCCACCATTTTTTGATCAGATTGAAGGTTTTAAGAATGTCTCACCAGCTCTTCAGTGGGCAATTTTCGTTGTTGCAGTCTTGATTGTTATTGTCGCTATCTTTTCTGTAGGTGTTTCTATCTATCTTGCGATTCGTTATTTTACCTATAATCGTAAGCAGAACTCTGCTGGTTTGACTGGTGCGGAAGTTGCAAGAAAAATCCTTGATAAGCATGGTTTACACAATATCAAGGTCTCCACTTGGGGTTCGATGCTCTTTGGTAACTCTTATTCTCATTACTTCCACAAAGTCAGAATCAGAAGATTAACCCAAAAGAAGACCAGTATCACTTCTCTTGCTATCGGCGCTCAGAAGTCTGCTCTAGCCATTCTGGATAAGGAAGGCGATCCTGATATGAAGAGAAGAGTTATCCTTACTCCATTCATCTATTTTGGTCCATTCGCTCTGATTCCAACTGTCTTGATTGGTGTTATCATCGATATTATCTTGTTTAACTTCACGGGTGTTGTCACCATGATTGCCGTCTCTCTTGGTATTGCCTTATACGTCATCTCTTTCATCTTATCCATCATGGTCTTAAAGACAGAAGTCAAAGCCCAGAACAGATGCTTAGAAATCTTAAAAGAAGAAGGCATGGTCAACAATGAAGAAGTTGGTATGATGAAGGAATTATTCAAACTTTATAACATCCAGTATGTCAACGATATCATCATGCAGTTGTTAGAGATGATCTTGAGAATTCTTCAGCTTCTTGCCAAAGTGCAAAGCAATTCTGCTTCTTCGAATAATTAAACATAGCAATATAGGGTCGCTTAGGCGACCCTTTTAAATGCAAGGAAAAAGCACCCTTTTGGGGTGCTGATCAACTAGAGATTCTTGTACATGATGATAGAGACTTCTTTGGCAATATCACGGCATTTATCGGTGATATATTCGAAAGAAGAATAGAAGGTTTCAATGATGACACCATCTGGTGTTCTATCCAAACCCTTCAAATAGATATCATGAACCTTGGCTTCATAGAGATGGTCGGCTTCTTCTTCAAAGTACTGCGCCTTCTCAATCAAAGGATAGATGACTTCCTTCTTGGTGACTTCCTGTAAGTGACTTAAGAGTTCAGAAACGGAATAGACACCACCACGGGCAAGTTCCAACATGTCATGTCCGTCTTCAGGAACACGAGTCTGGTTATGAACATACATCTTATAAGAGACATCATCAATCGCATCGGTAAGGTCATCAATGGCATCTAAAAGAAGGAAGATATCTTCTCTATCAATTGGTGTCATGAACTCTTTACCAAGACGTTCTTCAATCTCTCTCTTCTGTTCATCAGAAGCGTGTTCGATGGTATGAACGCTATTCTTGAGGGCTTCGACATCAATATCCTTCACAGGCTTCATACCTTCAATCAAGGCATCGATGGCACGATTACAGAACTGGCTTAAGACAACAAACTGTTCAAAAAAGTAATTGGTTTTCTTTTTCATAAAGCATTCTCTCCTTTAGACGGGAATCAATAATAACAAGATGGTTACAACGAAGCCGACAAGTATACAACCTGGGAAGGTGAATACACAACCAAGAACGACATCTCTGGCGGAACGCCAGTTGACTTTATTGACACCTTTGGTGACACCGACACCGATGATGGAGAAGGTTTTTACCTGGCCGGTTGAGACAGGCCAACCGAATAAGGTAGAGACAAGCAAAGCGATAAAGGCAGCAACATCAGTGACAAAGCCTTCATAAGCTTCTAAGGAGACCATACCCATACCGACTTTCTTGATGATACGATAACCGCCGATGGAGGTGCCAAGAGCGATGACAAGGCCGACAAGAACAGGAAGATATAGGAAGTTAGGAGTTAAATAGAATGGAGAGATGGATGCGGTAAGAGATAAACTGGAATTTGGCATCGTCTTTGCGCCAAGATATAAGACCATGTAGATGAGACCAACGAATTTGATACCATCTTGAGCACCATGGGCAACGGACATACCACAAGCGGCAACGACCTGGGCACGCTTGAAGAAAATCGTCGTTTTATATCGCGCCATATTGCGACAGATGATCTGTATCAATTTGGTGACTAAGAAACCGAGAAGAAGACCCATACCACCAGAAGCGAAGAAACCAATACCGACATCAAGCCAAGATGATCCACCGGGAACCGCAGAGATGCCCTTAGCCATCAAGGCAAGACATCCACCAGTTAGACCGGCGACAAGTGAGTGGGATTGAGAAGACGGAATACCAAAGGCCCAACAGAGAACACCCCAGCCGATAACGGCGATCAGTGCGCCGATCATCGCATAGAGGGCACTGGAGGCTGTCGCTGTAGATGACAAGTCTTGGAATGAGACAATATTGAAAACAGAATTAGCAACATTAACAGTGAACAGTGAGAAAACAACACAGCCAATTAAATTGAAAATGGCAGATAAAATAACTGCCTTTCTTGCCGATATGGCTCTTGTGGATACCGCTGTGGCAACAGAGTTTGGAGAGTCCGTCCAACCATTGACGAAAACAACACCCAAACTTAAAAGAATCGAAATTAAAACCAGAGGGTTTCCTAATAAGGTAAAGAAATCAGAGATGGAAACAAAGGAGGTATCGGTTAATGTGGTCACGATGCTAGGTTCCTTTTTAATCTTTACAAGTTTTTTACAACCTATTTATAATAACATTCTTTCAATTAGCCTTGTGCACTAATTGTAAAAAAATTATAGCGTATCAAAATTAAAATTACTTAAAAAAGGAAATGTTGTTGACACTGACCTAGACATGTATGATTGATTATATCATGGCAAAAATGAATAAAAGCATTTCTAGTACAACAAGAAAACCTCGGCATTTGCCGAGGTTTTCAATTATTGATTAATCTGCAATCTGATAGAAGGAGATGTGAGTGGATGGAGCTTTGCTATAACCGCAGAAAGAGCTCTTGAAATATTCAAGATAGACGCCTTTTTCACCCTTCATCTGCGCTTTGCCGTTATCAAGAGTGATCGACCAGTTGATCGAACCATCATTGGTTGGGGTAGCACCCATACCGATAGAATAATGCGTACCATCGATATAGTTGAAGAGATACTTGTTATCAGACATGAACTGATAGTTATCACCCGTCTTGGTGACGGTGAAGAGTTCTAAGTCGCTGGTGGTCTTATAAGTAGCAGTCATGGCACCAAGAGAATTACCGACTAAGTACCATGGAAGTTTATCGCTCTTGGCCTGACTGGTCAAAGCATAATATTCACTGGTAGCATTTGGATCGTTGCTGACGACTAAGACTTCCTTATTCAAATCAAGATCTTCGATGCTGTTGACGATGTTATAGGTGATTGGATCTTCATCAACGATGGTTCCACCACCATTGCCGCCCTGATTTCCACCGCCGTTGAGGTTACCATCATACTGGGAGGTTCTTAAGCCCTGTTTATCCCAGATGTAGTTGACCAGATCTGGATGATCGATGAATGGGTTGCGGCCAAAGCCATCGCCATAGAGATATTCGTTTCTTCTAATTTCCTGAGCAGTGACTGGATACTTGTTGTTCCATTCGATGAGTCTGTCTAAACGACCCATGGTGTGCTTTTCAGTAGAGTCATTTGGATTGTTGGAAAGTTCCATGCCAGAGTATCTAGCAGAAACGTAGAAGACGATTCTAGCAGCTTCACCTCTAGCGTTCTCATAACCGAAGGAAGCGGGATCCCAAACTGTACCATCACCACTCTGTCCGTAGAAGCTATTGCCTCTAGAAGAGTTATCTTTCGAATAAGTTGGTCTGAGCATATGTGGGTCAGAACCAGGGCCGGATTTACCAGCACCTCTGGAGTTTGGCCAAACGTGTTCCTTGTTCCAGTCAGTGGTGCTTTCCGTTTCTTCTCTATAGAAAGGAATGATACCTTTACCATTTAAGGCTTTATCAGATTGAGCAAGTACGTCATTGTTGGTGGAATAACCGATGGTCTTGTTACCAGTGGCCTTGATCAAGCTTCTTAAAGAGGAACGAAGGGTAGAACCATAAGTGGATAAATCCAAACTGTTCCAATAAGACTTTAATTCGAGATCAGAGGAGTAGCTGGTACTGCTTGTAGAATCGACGGAACTTTTTTCTGTAGAGGAATTATCAGAAATAGAAGTGTTGTTGCTTGGCTGAGTTGTACTGCTTACTGGTGTTTCACAACCGGCAAGGAAAAAGAAGGGAAGTAATAGAGCGACTAATTTTTTCTTGAGTTTCATAGACGGTCTCCTAAGTGAATAATATTATGTCACTAATGTAATGAAAAGGCACGAGTTTTCTAAAAATATTCTTGAAAAGTTTTGAAATTTTTGTGAAATTTTCGAAAATTCAACAAAATACTTTACAAACATATAATAAATCGTGTTTGAAAGATGTGAGACATCGGTTGCAAGTTTCCTAAAATTGATGGCAAAAAACCATAAAATTGGTGTAAGCACTTTCAAATGTCTCTTCTTTCACTTTTTCTATTAGTTTCCGTATCAAAAGGAGAAAAACAGGAAAATCAGAATGGGTTGTTTCTACGTAAATAACGATATATTTTGTCCCTTATATAAATAAATAGGTAAAGATATTGTTTTAGAACCTGAAACAAAAAGATTGCAAGAGTTAGTTGATGCTATTATAATTTGGTTGTCTAACGATAGAGGCGCGATTGCGATCAGTAATCAGTGGAGGAGGCATCCTTAGAAACTGATGAAAGGCAAAATCGCCGAAACGATATCTCGGCAGAGGTATTGCTTGGGCCATGGGGAAATACTCCAATGGACTCCTACCTTAACAGGTAGAGGAGCTATCCAATGTGAGACTTCCTAGAAATAATTGGGGGAATGCATATTGGATGTGCATTCCCTCTTTCTTTTCATGAAAAATGGAGGATTCACATCATGAAGAAGCCGGTATTTACAGGTGTTGCCACAGCATTGATCACACCATTCAAGGATGGTGAAATTGATTATGATGCTTACACCAAGATTGTCGAAGATCAGATTGCAAAGGGCGTTGATGCTCTTGTAGTTTCTGCCACCACTGGTGAGGTTGCTACCATCACCGATGATGAGCAGTTATCCTTGATCGGTTACACGGTCAGAATGGTCAATAAGAGAGTTCCTGTTATCGCCTACACAGGTTCTAACTGCACCGATAACTCGATCACCATGACCAAAGAAGCATGTATGCTTGGTGCGGATGCTGTTTTAGTCATCACACCTTACTATAACAAGACGACAAAGAAGGGGTTGGTCACCCACTTTACTGCCATTGCCAATGTCTCTAAGGTTCCAGTTATTGTCTATAACGTTCCTTCTCGTACTGGTTTGAATTTGACACCAGATGTTTATGAACTTTTAGCCAAACATCCGATGATCAATGGTGTCAAGGAAGCAAACGGCAACCTAGAAGCCATGGAAGAAGCCAAGAGACTTGTCGGTGATGAACTCAACTTCTATTCTGGTAACGATGACCAGATTTATGAAATGACCAAACGCGGTGGCCTTGGTGTCATCTCCGTTTTGTCTAACCTTTTACCTTATGAGACCGGTAGAATTGTCAAATCCTATTTAGAGGGTAAGGAAGAAGAATCCAAAGCCTTACAGGAAAAATACAATCCTTTGATCAAAGCCTTGTTCTCAGAAGTCAATCCAATTCCAGTCAAGGAAGCTATGGCTATGCTTGGCTATTGTGATTTGGAATATCGTCTACCACTTGTTCCAATGGAAGATGATACCAAAGCCAGATTGATTGAAGAGATGAAGAAGGTCGGTTTGACTTTCTAAGGGGATAGATAAATGGATATTATTTTAAATGGTGCAAATGGCCGTATGGGAAGAGTCATTACCAAGAAGGTAAATGACGGCTATAACGGCGTTAATATTGTTGCTGCAGTAGATAGAAACGGTGCTCAGTATGAATCTCTGGCTGCTTTTACTGGCAAAGGTGATGTCATCATCGACTTTTCTAATCATGCAGCTACCAAAGAATTATTAGATTATGCCGTAAGTCATAACACTCCAGTTGTCATTGCTACCACGGGTCAGAACGAAGAAGAAAAGGAGATGATTGTTGCTGCTAGCAAGAAGATTCCTGTCTTCTTTTCTTATAACATGTCTCTTGGTATCGCCGCTTTATCCGAACTTGCCAATAAGGCAGCTTCCTTAATGAAGGATGCCGAGATTGAAATTGTGGAAATCCATCATGATCAGAAGTTAGATGCCCCAAGTGGTACCGCCCTTCTTTTAGCCGATTCCATCAAGGAAGTAAGACCAGACTCCAATTTAGTCATTGGTAGAAACGGTCATGCTAAACGTGAGAAAAATGACATTGGCATTTCCTCTATCCGTATTGGAAATGTTGTCGGTGTTCACGAGATTATCATCTCTTCTGGTTTAGAGACATTGACCCTGAAGCATGAAGCCCATGACCGCTCATTGTTCGCAGATGGTGCTTTGGTCGCTGCTGAGTATCTCTCTAAAGTGAATCAGCCGGGTTTATATAACATGAAGGACTTGGTGAAATAAGATGGATATTTCTTTTACCAAGATGCATGGATGTGGCAACGACTACATCTATATCAATTGTCTAGAAGGAATACCATTTGATCCAAATAAACTATCCAGCGTCATGTCTCCTCGTCACTTCTCGGTGGGTGGAGATGGCATTGTTTTAATCTGTGCTTCTGAAGTTGCGGATTTTAAAATGCGTATGTTTAATTTGGATGGATCGGAAGGAAAGATGTGTGGTAATGCTATCCGTTGTGTTGGCAAATACGTCTATGAGAATCATTTGACGGATAAGCTATCTCTTTCTATTGAGACGTTAAGTGGTATTAAATATCTTTCTCTTCATAAACAAGGAGAAAAGATCAAGACGGTTACAGTTGATATGGGCAAAGCGAGTCTAGAAGCCAAAGATATTCCTGTTTTAGCAAAACATAGATTTATCAATCAACCTTATGAGGTGGATGGTGTCACTTATTATGGAACGGCTGTCTCTATGGGTAATCCTCACGTGGTCATCTATCAAGAGGAAGTGAAATCTCTCAACCTTGAAAAGATGGGCCCAAATTTTGAAAATCATCCTTTATTCCCAGAAAGAGTCAACACTGAGTTTATCAAAGTGATCGATAAGACTCATTTAGAGATGAGAGTCTGGGAAAGAGGTAGCGGTGAGACGTTTGCCTGCGGAACTGGTGCTTGTGCAGCAACAGTCAGTTCTATCATCAACGGTTATTGTCCGTTTGATACTCCGATTGAAGTTTCTTTGATCGGTGGCGTTTTGACCATTACGGTCGATAAAGATTTAAATGTGAAAATGGAAGGACCTGCAACTAAGGTCTACACTGGGGTATTCAATTATGAGTGTGAAACTGAATAATCATTACGATAATCTGGTGAAGAATTATCTTTTTTCGGAAGTCGGTAAAAGAGTAAGAGTGTATCAGGAAGCCAATCCGGATAAGAAGATCATCCGTCTTGGTATTGGCGATGTCACGCTTCCTTTAGCTAAGCCGATTGTCGATGCGATGCAAGCAGCTGTCATAGAAATGGGAGAGAAGTCCACCTTCAAGGGTTATCCACCGGAGTATGGCTATGACTTTTTAAGAAAAGCGATTGTCGATTACTATCAGAATAATGACAACGTCACTTTAAAAATGGAAGATGTTTTTGTCTCTGACGGTGCAAAATCCGATTGTGGCAACATCGTTGAAATCTTTGGTGACAATCCGATTTTAATTCCTGATCCTGTCTATCCAGTCTATATGGATTCCAACATCATGGCTGGTAGAAAAGTCACCCTTGTCAACGCAACCAAGGAAAACTTGTTCTTACCATCACCAGAAGGAATCAAAGAAGATTCCTATATCATTTATCTTTGCTCTCCAAATAATCCAACGGGTGCTGTTTATGACTATGACGGCTTAAAAGCCTGGGTTGATTTTGCCCTTAAGACTGGTTCTGTCATCATCTTTGATTCTGCCTATGAATCTTATGTGGATGGAGAGGAACCTCGCTCTATTTTTGAAGTCGAAGGTGCAAAAAAGTGTGCGATTGAAATCTGTTCTCTTTCTAAAAGTGCAGGTTTTACCGGTGTCAGATGTTCCTGGACGATCATTCCCACAGAATTGATGGTAGAAGATAAATCCTTGAATGCTATGTGGGCAAGACGTCAGGCGACCAAGTTCAATGGTGTTCCTTATATTGTTCAAAAGGGTGCTGAGGCAGCCTTAAAAGAAGAAGGCTTAAAAGCTTCTAAAGAAACGATCGCTTACTATAAGCGTAACGCTAAGTTATTGACTGATTTATTCACAAAGAAGGGCATCTTCTTTACTGGTGGTATCTCTTCTCCTTATATCTGGATGAAGACACCAAGAGGATTGAGCAGTTGGGAATTCTTCGATGAACTTTTAAACAAGGTTCAGATTGTCGGCACGCCAGGTTCTGGCTTTGGTGCCAACGGAGAAGGTTTCTTCCGTTTAACCGCCTTTGGTTCCTATGAGGATACTCTTGAAGCGGTCAAAAGATTAGATGAGATTTTATAGGGGGGTAAGTATGGCAAGAACAATCTTACATGATAATGTCGAAAGCAAGGATGGTGTTCTCCATTTTGCTGGTGTCGATTTAACTACCTTAGCCAAGAAGTATGGTACACCACTCATCATTTTTGATGAGGATAAAATCTTCCGGCACAAGCAGATCATAACCCTGTTTCTTCAAGGCCATTCGAACCTCTTTACTGGTGCTTACCCGATAAAACTGCAATTGACGAGCCAATTCTTCCCGCACAAACCAATCACGAATCACCTCGCCGTGATCCTTCCAATAACTCAAAAACTGCTCCTCATTCGGCGCTTGAATGCGGATATACGCTTGCGGTTTGGACCACACGTTGCGGGAGTTGAGCACCTTAATCTGGGTGTATTTCTGCGGATTGATATCGATATAGAGAATATTTCGAGTCGCTTTGAGCAGGTCGTCAAACTGGCCGGCCGTCACATGCGAAACCGTGAAATAGGGCTCCATCTGCGGCAAAGCATACATATCTCCACTCATCGTCTCACTCACCGCAGCTTTTACCGAGGCATCGCTGACAATCAGACACTCATAGATACTACCGGTAGCAGAAGTGAGCAGACGTTCACCCGAATTACTGCAACCCAACAGCGCGAGGGCTGCTAAAATGAAAAGGCTGATTTTTTTCATTGCAATAAGAATTTTGCTGCAAAATTACAAAAAAAATATTAAATTTGCAAAAAAGTCCTCAAAAAATTTGTATATTTCCAAAAAAAGTAGTAATTTTGCGGCAAAATTAATCCATCTTAATCTATCTAATACTTACTTAGTATGATTTTATCTACTGACTACATCTTCCTCACCGACGAAAAGGAAGGCTTTCGTATCTGCCGTGAGACGCGTACTACGTCTACTACTACGATGACCATTCTATATGTTGAAAAAGGATATATGGATGTCTATTTTCACGAGAAGATGCTCCGCATTAATGCTGGAGATATGTTTGTTCGTATCCCCGATCCGAATCATAAATTAGGTCCGTATGAGTTATCGGAAGATCTGGAATTCAAGCAGATTACCGTCGGCGCGGAAATCTTTGAGAAAATTATGTTTGATCACCTGCGCGTGGAGCCGAACTGGTACGCAAAGCAGGAGTATGTTAAGGAGCATCCTATCTTTCCTCTGAACCCGGTAAGCAAGGAGTTTTTCCATACCTATTTCAAGTTGTTGACCTTACAGCTGGAGGATCGGCCGACGCAATATCGCTTGCAGATCCTGGATATGATCGCACGTGGCGGTACGATGGAGATGCTCAACTATTTGGATAAGTTAGCTGTTATTCCTAAGTTAGGAAAGGGTCGTCTGTCCGTTAACCAGAGCGATTATACCTTCCTGGAGTTCACGCGTCTGTTGCATCAGTATCCGCACGAGCGCGAGGTACAGTGGTACGCGGAGAAACTCAATATCACACCGAAATACCTCTCGGAGATCTGCAAAGCACGAAGCGGTAAGTCTGCCAGT
>CACXYG010000026.1:0-3528 GCA_902771745.1 uncultured Erysipelotrichaceae bacterium
TCTTGTATTTGAAGATTGCTATCAGCATGAAAATCGTTCCGATGGCAAAACCGAATGTTGTTACATCATACAGTTCGGCAAGGGGTACGAGTTTGAAAATATACACCACATACGAAATTCCTATCGAAGCAAAAGCCAGAAGAATGAGCATCAGACGCTTTTTTGCCATTTTGTTGGTCTCTCGCAAAAAGGTGTACAAAACCCCCAGACACCCTAATACCGCGTACCCCATCGACATAACGGTCTGAACAGTATAAAAAGGGCCACCGTGGTGAAGAAGTCTCGGAAAATCGTCCTATCCTTTTACCTCCGATCAATTATGGTAATTCCTTCTCTTTATATACGGATGTCTCCTTACAGCAGAACATCGATGTTCATACTGCGCAGAACAATATCATTCGTGAATATGTAGAGAAATCAAACTGTGTCATCATCGGTAGAGGTGCTGACTATACTCTAAGAGACAAGAAGCCATTTAGAATCTTTGTCTATGCCGATATGGAAAGCAGAATCAAACGCTGCCGTGATAGAGAAGAAGATCACGATAGATACAATGACAAGCAATTAGCCAGACGTATTCGCAATATCGATAAGAAGAGAAGAGACTATTACGAATATTACACTGGTCTGAAGTGGGGTGATAAGGATAACTATGATGTCATGATCAACACTTCTAATGCTGATATCAAAAAGCTTGCCCATAATCTAGCCCTCTTCATCAAAGACGCCACTCGTGAGGAAGAAGAATCTAAATAATAAAGTCGAAACCAACAGGAGCCACATCTTGTTGGTTTTTGTTTGACAAAAACTGGTGTCAACAAGACAAATGACTAACAAACAGCCTCTTTTTTCCAGTGAAAACAGACAAGAGGGAACATTTGTCATATCTTTGGAAACCGAAAAACAGAAAAGAGTTTCGAAATTGATAGAAATTGCTTAAATTTCGTCTTGAAAGCGCTATAATAACCTTAGTGAGGTTCTAAAAGGATGAAATATGATATCGCTATTGTTGGTTGCGGAATCACCGGTGCTGGCATCGCTCTGGAATTATCTAAGTACAATTTAAAAGTTTTGGTCTTAGAAAAAGAGAACGATGTTTCTATGGGCACCACAAAAGCCAATTCTGCTATTATCCACGCTGGTTATGATCCTAAACCAGGTACAAAGATGGCTAAGTTAAATGTCTTAGGTTCTCGTATGACAAAAGATCTTGCACAGAAATTGAATTTCCATTACAAGCAGATCGGTTCGCTTGTCATCGGTAGAAAAGACCAAGACAAAGAATTGATTGATACCCTTTATCAAAGAGGTGTTGATAACGGGATCAATGATATGAAGGTCTTAACTTCCAGAGAAGAGATTCTTGCTATTGGCGAAGATAATCTTGAAGAAGATATCAATTATGCTTTATATGCGCCAAGTGCCGCCATCTGTTCTCCATGGGAAATGTGTCTTGCTTTTATGGAGACTGCCGTTTCTAATGGTGTGGAATTAAAAGTCAATTCCAAAGTCAATCACATCCGTAGAGCTGCTGACACGTATGTCTTAGATACGGCTAGTGGTGTTTATGAAGCCAG
Organism: uncultured Erysipelotrichaceae bacterium; assembly: GCA_902771745.1. GTDB lineage: Bacteria > Bacillota_I > Bacilli_A > RFN20 > CAG-288 > Enterosoma. The sequence continues at coordinate 1,578 of CACXYG010000026.1, forward strand.
TTTTGTCATCAACTGCGCTGGTGTGGATGCCGATGATGTCTATAGTGACGCTTTAGGACATCAAGGTTTTGAAATCAAAGCGGTCAAAGGTGAATATTACCTTTTAGATAAGGATCAGGGAAGTATGGTCAAACATGTCATCTTCCAGACCCCAAGCAAGTTAGGTAAAGGTGTTTTGATTTCCCCAACGGTTCACGGAAACCTCATCGTCGGACCGAATGCCGCTGATAATGATGAAAAAGAAAGAACCAATAATACTCCAGAAGGTTTGGCTACGGTCAGAGAAAAGTTCAAACTTTCCTCTTCCAAGGTCAATATCTTTGATAATATCCGTAACTTTGCTGGCAACAGAGCAACCATTCCTGGTTATGATGACTTCTTGATTGAAGAGAGTGAAGAATTACCTCACTTCATCAACTTTGCTGGTATCAAGTCTCCCGGTTTATCCTCGGCTGCCGCTTTTGGTATAGAAGCTAAGGAAATGTTAGAAAAAGACGGTCTTGTCTTTGAAGAAAAGAAAGACTTCCACTATTGTCCATTACCGACCTACTTCAAGGAATTATCCTTAGAAGAGAAAGAAAAAGCCATCAAAGAGAATCCTCTCTTTGGTAGAGTTATCTGTCGTTGTGAGACCATCACGGAAGGTGAAATTGTCGCTGCGATCCATATGAAGGTAGGTGCGACGACCATCGATGGTGTCAAACGCCGTTGTAACGCTGGTATGGGCAGATGCCAAGGTGGCTTCTGTGGACCAAAGGTCTTCGATATCTTAAGAAGAGAACTTCATCTCAACTATGATGAAGTCTATCAGGATAGAAACGGCTCGCAAGTTGTTGTCGCCGAAACTAAGGAGGTCAAATAAAATGAAAACCATCCAAGTTAACCTTCTCATTATCGGCGGTGGCCCTGCTGGTCTTGCTGCTGCCTATGGCGCTTATAACGCTGGTGAAAAAGATATTTTAGTGGTCGAAAGAGATAACCATCTTGGTGGCATCTTAAATCAGTGTATCCACAATGGTTTTGGTCTCCATCGTTTTAAAGAAGAATTATCTGGTCCTGAATATGCCACCAGGTATATCGATATGGTCAAGGATACTTCTGTCAAAATCATGTCAGATAGCATGGTCATTGATTTATCTAGTCAGAAAGTCGCTACCATCATGAATAAGGATGAAGGTATTCTCAAAATTGAAGCCAAAGCCATCATCTTAGCGATGGGTTGTAGAGAAAGAAGCAGAGGTGCTATCTCTACGCCAGGTGATAGAGTCGCTGGTGTCTATACTGCTGGTGCCGCTCAGAAATATTGCAATATCGATGGCTATCTTGTTGGTAAGAGAATCGTCATTCTCGGTTCTGGTGATATCGGTTTGATTATGGCTAGACGTATGACTCTAGAGGGTGCAAAAGTTTTAGCCGATGTTGAACTTTGCCCATATTCCAATGGTTTAGCAAGAAATATTCAACAGTGTTTAAATGATTTTGACATTCCTCTTTATCTCTCTTATACCGTTACGGATATCATTGCGGATGAAGAACATAAGAGAGTCAAGAAGGTTGTCATCTCCAAAGTCGATGAGAAGAGAAATCCAATTCCAGGCAGTGAAATCTCTTTTGATTGTGATACGCTTCTCTTATCGGTCGGTTTAATTCCTGAAAATGAATTATCGACGAAAGCTGGCATTCAACTTGACCGTCGTACCAAAGGTGCTATTGTCAAAGATAACTTAGAGACTTCTATTGAAGGTATCTTTGCCTGTGGTAATGTTCTTCAGGTTCATGACTTGGTTGATAATGTCTCCGCCGAAGGTGAAAAAGCAGGTAAGAATGCCGCTTTGTATATTGCAGAGGGAGAAAACAAATCCGAAGTCATACCTGCTAACCCAGGTGATGGTCTTGGTTATCTCTGCCCACAGAAGATCCGCGTGGATGCTCAAGATCCGAATGTCGACCT
>CACXYG010000026.1:3536-15027 GCA_902771745.1 uncultured Erysipelotrichaceae bacterium
TGTCGACCTCTTCTTCCGTGTCAGAACTCCAGCCGGTGCTAGCAAGATCAATGTCTATGGCGATGGTAATTTGATTAAGTCTTTACCAAAGTTAAGAGTTGCACCGTCGGAAATGGAATCTGTCCGACTCAAGAGAGAAGATATCAAAAACTATCATGAGATCACCATTTCTGTCCAGGAGGTCAAATAAATGATTAAGAATTTAATTTGTATCCAGTGCCCAAGAGGTTGTCATTTAGAAGTGGATACCGAAACTTTAGAAGTCAAGGGTAACTCTTGTCCTCGTGGCGCCACTTATGGTAAGGCTGAAGTCACCAATCCGATCAGAACGATCACTTCCACCGTCAAGGTCGAAGGCAGTGATATGCCACGTTGTTCCGTAAGAACTGCATCTCCAGTCCCAAAGAGTCAGATGTTTGAAATCATGGATGAAATTAATAAAGTCACTCTCACCGCTCCGGTGGAAGTTGGACAAGTTGTCATTCATGATGTCTGTCATACCGGTGTCGATGTCATCGCCACCAAACGTCTTGAAAAGATCGCTTAATAGTCATGAACCAGGCTAGATTTCTAGCCTGGTTCTTTCTTTGTCACTGGGCTGAGAAAAAAGTTGTAAATCAGATAATTTTTTCCTCAGTTTATGAATCTCTTTTTCCAACCGATTGATTTCGTCGGCTTTTTGTTGTTTGACTTCTTTGTATTTGTGATTGTGTTCTAAAAGGTAAGTCTCAATTTTATCTAAGACTTTATTTGTAGTGGTGCCAAGAATGGCTACCGCTCTATCCTTTGCACACCATCTGGTGGAGTTCATGATGACAGCAGTTGGCGAACAAAAACCATCGCGGGAATCGACATTGAGGACCTCAAGATGATCGGTGTTGTATTTCTTGGTAGAACAAGGAGCGATATAGATGTTGTAATGGGTTTGGGCTAATACGACACAAGGATGAATATAGGAAAACTCATAACCGAAGTTATCAAAACCACAATCGATTAAAGCGATACTTCCTCGTGGACAATCTCCACCAAATGGTTCTAATTCTTTATTTTCTAATAGATGGTCTAGACAGTTGATGATCTGCCCTAGGTTATAGACGCTTTCTTTTTTCATCTTCTCGTCAAACTGCTGCATAATCACTTCATAATAGGACATCAGCTCAGGGCAACTTGTGGCCTGGACTTTCTTGTTGTCTTTGATCCTTTTACATAACGCAGAGACTTCTTTTTTGTTGATATATGCCATAGCATTCTCCTTTTCTTAATATATGCGCAAAAGGAAGACGAAATTGTGTAAAAAAATTTAAAAATTTATTAAACTAATAAACATGAGAAAGGTAGGACAAGCCTATGGATGAGAAAAAAGAACTGATCGCCATCACTTTTAACGAGATTGAAGAAGAGATGAGAAAATATAATCCAGACTTCAAAAAGCTCTCAGTTAAGGAGATTTCTTCCTCTCCGGATGCTTATCAGCTCTTTTCTACTTTATTAGATGATCATTTCACCATCTTATTAAGAAGCGCGGATAAAAACGCTGTCTTGAAAGCCAAAGTGTTTTTATCCAAATGTGGATTTGTCACCCTATCTTCCCAAGATACCTTCGGATTAGAAAATGTTCAGCAGGACTATATTGAGAAGAAAAACCTTCCTGCTAATGTCGTTGATGCCACGATAAGAAAGACGGCTGAATATCTATCTTTAGATATCGACCACATCAAAGAGATCGGCAAGAACAAAGAAGGAGACTATTACTTCTATTTCTATCCGATCAAAGAAGATGTCCCTACCTGGCATGAGTTTAAAAAGAGAACCTATCTCGATGAATTAAATAAACTAGCCAAGGCATCCCACCAGTCTATCGATTTGATCTTCGCCCAGTTAGATAATGTCGTCTATGGCGGCTTAAAACTTCCTGGTATCGCCTCTAAAGAATACGAAGAAGCCTTCTTTGAAGCGGTCAATGTTCAGGTCAACAAGAGAGATAAACGTTCCTTATATATCGCTTGTAAGAATTTGATGCAGTTAGTCTCTGAGGAAAGTGAACTAAGTGAGATTGGACAGTTCCAGATGTTCATGGTGGAGGAAGATATCTTTGTCGAAGAAGATATCCCTGAGATCTATCTCGACTTTCCCAATGAGGTGGACGAAAAAACCTTCAACGAATTATAAATCGAGGTTTTCACATGATGAAAATCATCCCTTCTTGAAGAAAAGATGATTTTCCAAAAGTATTGTTATCTATTTCAAAAAGCAAAGAGTATAATAAAACGGCTTATATATAAAATATATAAATTTTAGGAGAATTAGATTATGCGTTACATGACAAGTGATGAAATCCGTGACACCTGGCTTAACTTCTTTAAAGACCACGGCCACTATATTGAACCAAGTGCTTCCTTGGTTCCCAACAACGACCCAACCCTTTTATGGATCAACGCCGGTGTTGCCGCTTTGAAAAAGTACTTCGATGGTACTCTTACCCCAAAGCACAGAAGAATCACCAACGCCCAGAAATGTATTCGTACCAACGATATCGACAACGTCGGTCATACCGCCCGTCACCACACCTTCTTTGAAATGATGGGTAACTTCTCTATCGGCGATTATTTCCGCAACGAAGTCATCCCGTGGGCTTATGAACTCTTATGTGGTGAGAAGTATTTTGCTCTTGATCCACATAAACTTTACATCACTTATTATCCTGATGATAAAGAAACCCATGATTTATGGGTCAAATGTGGTATCCCTGAAGAAAATATGATCCCATCGGTTCATAACTTCTGGGAAATTGGTGAAGGTCCATGTGGTCCTGATACTGAAATCAACTATGACCGCGGTGAAAAGTGGGATCCAGAACATCTTGGTCTCAAGTTATTACAGGATGATCTTGATAACGATCGTTATATCGAATTATGGAACATCGTCTTCTCTCAGTTCAACTCCATGCCTGGTGTTGATAGAAAAGACTATAAGCAGCTTCCACAGAAGAATATCGATACCGGTGCGGGTTTGGAAAGACTTGCCTGTATCATGCAGGATACCGACACCAACTTTGAAACCGACTTATTCATGCCATACATCAAGGCTTTAGAAGAAAAAGCCCAGTATAAATATGATGACGAACATAAGTTGGCCTACAGAGTCATCGCTGACCACATCAGAAGTATCACCTTCGCTTTAGCCGATGGTGCCGTCTTCTCCAACGATGGCAGAGGCTATGTCTTAAAGAGACTTCTTCGCAGAGCCAGCCGTTATGCTCAAACCATCGGTTTAGAATCTGGTGCTCTTGCTGACCTTGTTCCTGTCGTCACCAAGAATATGGAACACTTCTATCCATATCTTTCCGGCCATGAAGAAAGAACCATGAAGATGATTCTCTCTGAAGAGAACAAGTTTGCCAATACGTTAAAGACCGGTGAGAAGTTCCTTTCCCAGTATTTAGCCAAAGAGGGCGATACTTTATCTGCTGAAGATGCCTTCCGTTTATCTGACACCTATGGTTTCCCATTTGAACTCACCAAGGAAATCGCTGCCGATGCCGGCAAGAAGGTGGATGAAGAAGGTTATGAAAAGCTTTTAGCCGAAGCCAAAGAACTTGCTCGTAAGTCTAGAGGCGACAGAGAATCCTTTGGTTCTCAGTCTAAGGACTTGATCGCTTTTACTACCGAAAGTGAATTCACTTATTGTGAAAATGAGGATGTCACTTCTACCGTCACTGGTTTATTTGTCGATGGTGTCAGAGTTGACTCCATCTCTGAAGAAGGTGATGTCGCTTTTGCCAAGACCGACTTCTACGCCTTAAGCGGTGGTCAGGTCTCCGATACTGGTTTCATCAAGAACGATACTTGTGAAGCCGAAGTCACTGATGTCTCTTCCTCTAACCATGGTCAGCACCTCTTGCATGTCAAAGTCTTATATGGTGAAATCAAGGAAGGCGATACTTTTGTTGAAAAGGTCAACTGGGAAAGAAGAAACAAGATCAGAAAAAACCATTCTGCTACCCACTTGCTTCAGAAAGCCTTACAGGAACTCGTCTCTAATGAGATTCATCAGGAAGGTGCCTACTATGATGATGAATTGCTCCGTTTTGATATCAATGCCGATTCCAAGTTGAGCGAAGACCAGCTCAATGCTGTCGAAAGAAGAGTCAACGAAAAGATCTTTGAAGCTTTGCCAGTCAAGACCGAAGTCTTAACCAAGGAAGAAGCCTTAAAGAAGAACGCCATGCATCTCTTCTCCGAGAAATATGGCGATAAGGTCAGAGTCGTCTCTATGGGTGATTACTCCATGGAATTCTGCGGTGGTACCCATGTGGAAAACACTGCGGAAATCAACGCTTTTGCTATCGTCAGCGAAGAATCTGTCGCCGCTGGTATCAGAAGAATTACCGCTTATACCGGCTTGAAGGCTTATGAGTTCTTCAAGGAAAAACAGTCCATGATCAACGAAGCTGCCAAGCTTTTGAAGATCAATTCCGATAAGGGTGTGAGAGCCAAGATCATGTCCAACAACGATATGGTCAGCGAACTTAATGCCACCATCAAGCAGTTGCGTGAAGAAAACACCAATGCCATGATGACCGATATGGAAAATAAGATGGTTGAAGTCAACGGCAAGCTTCTCTTAGTCGCTAAGGTCAATTCTCTTACCCATGAACAGGAAGACTCTCTTGCTCATAAGTTGATCGACAAGCATCCAAATCTTGCCTTATTCTTAGCCGTTGATAATGGTGCAAAGAAGGATTTGGTCGCTGCTAGAGGTAACGCCTTAAACGATATTAAGGCTGGTAATATCATGAAGGATGCTTCTAAGATGCTTAATGGCCGTGGCGGTGGTAGACCAGATGTCGCTTTCGGTGGCTCTGAATCCTGCGACCAGTTAGATCAGGTCAAGAACTACATGGAAGGACTTCTCAAGTAGTGAAGAAGAATCTTCTTTGCCTCGACTTGGGGAAAGCCAGTCTTGGCGTTGCGATATCGCGCTCGGGAATGCTTGTCACGCCGATTGAAAATCTTCGCTTTCATGCGATGCAGTTTGATGAGCCTATCGACTATCTTCACGAATTGTTAAAAAGAGAGAAGGTGGAAACTTTCGTTTTAGGTCTTCCATTATTCCCCTCTGGCGATGATTGTGAGATGACGCATGTTGTCCGCGACTTTGCAAAACGCTTACAAGAAGAGTTTCCTAACATTGAAATTGTCTATCAGGATGAACGCTACTCTACCCTAGATGCCAGTGCAAATCTTCACGAGAAAGGACAAAACGCCAAACGTCAACATAAGACGATTGATCGAACGGCGGCTTGTGTCATTCTTGAACGCTATTTAAAGTCCATCAACCAGATGGGAATGTTTGGCTTTTAGTAGTATCTAAGGGCATTTTCAAGAAAATAAGAAATTGAAGGCGGTTGACAAAACCGCCTTTTTGTTAGGGCTTTTGAAAGATATTTCTTTGTGTTTTAGGCCTAAAGTTTGCAATTTACGTATTAAATTTTGCAAGTTATGTCAAAATTAAAAAAATGAATGAAATATGGTATGAAATAGACTAAAATAATATCATGTTGTTAGCCCTTACATGAGTTTCGTATGCAAACCCATGTCAAAGGGGACGTTTGTTCAGTTTCCTAAGCGATTAGAAAACCGATGAAATTCCCGGCCAAATAGAAAAGAGCAGTTCTAGTTGAGCTTAGGAATCTCAACAAATGAAATAGGGCTATAAACATTCATTATCTTGTGAACGGAGGTAAATTATGGCAGAAACACAAGCTAAGAAGTCTGTCTTCGAGACGCCATTGCTCTCTACTAAGATCAAATCTAGTAGTGTCAAGTTGTTCCCAGAAACTGCTGTCGGTTATTTATTGGGTCCAATGTTAGCAATGATTGCTAATGGTGTCGTCAATGCGTTTTTAGTTCAGTATTGGGATAAGGTCCTTGACTTAGGTACCTGGGCCCCGGTCTTCGAAACAATTTTACCAATTGTTTCCGCTATCATCATTATTATCGGTAACTTGTTTGTCGGTAAGTTGATGAATAAAAAGCCATCTATTGCTGGTAAGGCTAGACCACTTATTCTCTTAGGCTTACCAATCATCGCTGTCGCCTTATTAGTCTTATTCATGGTTCCATTCCCAGAAGGAGCTACACTGGAAAATCCAAGTGCTCTCGCCATGATTATGGTCGCTATTGGTTATAACTTGTATTATGCCATTGCCTGGCCATTCTACTACACTGCTCATTCCGCTTTAGTCAACGTTTCTACCAGAGATGGTTCTAAGCGTTCTCTCTTAGCCACTGCTTCTAACGCTGCTCAGTTAGGTGCTGCTGGTTTAGCCGGTATGGTCGGTCCTTTCATTATTGACTTGCTCAACTTATTACCACAGCTTGGTTATGATGCCAATGGCACCTTGATCACCAACGAATATGGTAAGATGCTTGAAGGTTATGATTCTTCTCAGGTTGTCACCTGGACGAATGCTGAATCCGTTATCAGAGCTGAAGCCAACGGCAAGTGGTTCATCATCATGATCATCATGATCGTCGCTCTTGTCTTAGGTTGTTTGATGGAATACTACTTCACCCGTGAAAGAATTACGGAAGAACAGGTTAAACTTGCCAAGGCCAATCCAGAAGCCGTTGTCAAGGATACCAAGAAAGCCAGTATGTCTGAACAGATCAAGATCTGTTTACACGACAAATATTGGTGGTTCATCATCATCTTCTACTTCTTATATCAGTTTGGTGGTATGTTCAAAAACAATTCCGGTACTTGGTTCTCTCAGGCCTTTACTGGTGGTACTTCTATCTCCGGTCTTATCAATGCTGTCGGTGCTATCCCAACTGCTGCAGGTATGGCTGTTATCTGGCCTCTTGCTAATAAGTTTGGTAAAGCCAATTCTATCAAAGTCGGTGGCTTTGCCGCCTTCTTACTCGGCTGTATCGGTTTCACTGTCTTGATCCCAGGCTTGAATACTGCTGCTATCTCCGGTATCTCTGTTGCTGCTTTCTGCTTAAAGGCCTTAGGTACTGTCCCAGCTATGTACATCTCCATGGCTCTTATGTCCAACGTCTTGGAACATCAGGAAGCCTTATATGGTAAGAGAACTGACGGCTTCACTATGGCTGTTTACGGCTCCATCATGGTCTCCATGGCTGGTGTCGCCAACGGTATCATCGTCGGTCTCAAGTCTGCCTTCCCTGCCGAAATGCAGAAGGGCTTAATGACTGCCTTATTCTTCGGTGTTGAATCTGTCTGCTACTTGATCATCGGTCTCATGTTCTTAGGCATGAACGTTGAAAAGTTCTCCAAGTTCGATCAGAAGGCTATCGTCGCTGACCAGAAGGCTCAGGTCCTTGCTGAAGGCGGTGAATGGATTGAACCAGAAGAAAGAGCTAGACTCGAAGAAGAAGAAAACGCTAGATTAGTTGAAGAAGCTCGTGTCAACCAGTTAAAGATTGACTGCGAAAAGAAGGGTCTCAATTTCGAAGAAGAAAACAACAAGTATCTTGCCGCCAAGGCTGAAGCCGATAAGGCTGCTGCTGCTAAGAAGGCTGACGCGGAAGCCAAGAAGGCTGCCAAGGAAGCTGAAAAGAAGGCTGCTTATGATGCTTTACCAGCTGACCAGAAGGCCGCTATCGAAGCCAAGAAGGCCGCTAAGGCTGAAAAGCTTGCTGCTGCTGAAGCTGAAACTGAAAAAGAATTTGAAGCCTTAAGAGCTGCTACTGCTGCTGCTCGCGCTATCTAACTTTCTAAGTGAAAATAAAGTCTCGATTCCTTGTGAGTCGAGACTTTTTTTGTCGATAAAAAACTGCCAGGCACAGAGCCTGACAGTTCGTAATCTGATTTAGTACTTGTAGAAACCTTCACCAGCAGCTTTACCAAGCTTACCCTGGTCGATCTTTTCCTTAAGCATGGCGGCAATCGCCTTGAAGTTATAAGGAAGCATCATCTTCTTTAATAATGGTTTGATGAGACCTGGGACCTTCTGATATTTCTCAATGATGTTATAAGCGGTAGTTAAACCGACAACATCGATGATCTCGAATGGACCTCTTGGAGAACCAGTACCTAATTTCCAAGCCTTATCGACACTGGCTGGATCAGAGACGCCGTTGGCGACAAGATCCATACCGCAAAGAAGGAATGGAACTAATAAGGAATTGAGAAGATAACCGCTCTTTTCCTTTAAAACTGGAACTGGAATCATGCTGATTTCATTAGCGAATTCCATAACATCAGCAAAGACATTTGGATCGGTAGCTTCCTGAGCCATGACTTCGGCTAAGTTCTGTTTCCAGATGTGGTTGGCAAAATGTAAGGAGCAATACTTTTCAGGACGGCCCGTAAACTTAGCAAATGTGGAAGGTAAGAGGGTGGAGGAGTTGGTGACAATGACAGTCTTTTCCTTTAAGACTGGAGCAAGTTTCTTATAGAAGGCAATCTTTTCATCGGTAATTTCAGCCATGGATTCGATGATCAAGTCAGCATCTTCACAAGCCTTAGCTAAGTCTAATTCCAACTTGATGTTCTTATAAGCGTTTTCCGACTGCTCTAAGCATTTAGCAGCGTTGAAGTGTTCTTCATCGATGGCAAGACCTTTGCACCAATTGGCTGGGGATTTACCTTCTGGAGTATCCATCAAAGCGATTGCTTTACGATATTCTTCTCTTAAAGCATCGAGCTTTGGCTGGGTTCTAGTGATACTGCCTTGGCTTCTTAACCAGATCGTAACTTCTTTGCCAGAATAAGCGGCCTGATAGGCAATCTGACTACCTAAGACACCACCACCGGCGACGACAACTTTATTAAAAGTCATGTTTAATACCTCACGAAGAAGATTATAGATAAATAAAGACATTAGTTCAATACCAAATGTAAGCGGTTTGCAAATTCTTTTAAATGGTTTCAACAATCACTTTAAAATATGCAATTTATAATTAGTAATTAGACACCACGAATTTGAAATTTGTGAGAAAAGTAAAAGAGTGGTCATCATATTTGACCACTCTTAAGCAATATTTGATAAACTGCTAAACTTATTCAAAATCAGGCCAGACAAAGGTGCAGTTCAAGTCTTTTTCACCATTGTCAATCAAGATGTCCTGACCTGAACAGGATTTGTTGATGACGGTTAAGAAATAAACCCAAGCAGCCACTTCATCTACATCCATCCATTTCTTTAAAGGGGTGACTTTCATGATGTCATTCCACAAATTCTCATCCTTCATGACATCATCATTTAAGGAAGTGATGACACCGCCAAGAGAGATGGAATTACAAGTGGCCTTATACTTCTTTGCAAGTCTCCAGGCGACATTCTTCATATAAGAGAGTAAACCACCTTTGGAGGCGGAGTAAGCAGCAAATTCAAATCCCGTATGAGCGCTCGCACTCGCATTGATCAAGACAGATTTGATCTTGTTCTGAAACGCATATTTCTCAATGATATTCATGCTGCCTATGAGATTGACAGCAATATCATCTTGCCCATTCTGAACACCGGCATTAGAAAAGATGATTTCGACATCTTCAATTTCAGGAAGATGTTCTTTATCTCTGACATCGATGACATAATGATGATAGTTTTTATGTTGGATACTGGCTTCTTTGATATCAAGACCAGTAACTTCATACCCTTTATCTAAGAAGTACTTGCTGACCGCAAGACCAATACCCGAACTAGAACCGGTGATCAAAACCATAATTAGGCCTCCAAAGTCTGAGCAGGAGTAGAGTTGTTATTACTATTATTATTCTTTAAAGATTCGCGGAAAGCAAAATAATCGTTACCGACACCATCTCTTTCCCATCTCTTACAGACATGATAACCGATAGGAGAGAAGATGACTTCGGCAAGAAGTTCAGCAACCGCACCCGTGATAGCAGCCATGAGGCACTGTAAGAACGTCCAAGCGGATTCTGGACCCCAGAAGATTGGGGCGAAGACCATAAAGGTCAAAAGGGCAAAGACCAAATTGTCGACAAACTGACCGATGAAAGTAGAGACATAACTTCTGGTGAAGAAAGCAAGTCTACCATCAGGATTCTTCTTGAAGGTCTGACCGATACCCCAGTTGAGGAAGTTATTGACGATACCGGATAACAAGAAGGCGATGGTGGAAGAAAGAAGGATGAACCAGGTACCACCAAAGATGGTGTTAAAGCCAGTGTAGTCATCCTCGGTTGGAATGATGGCGATCAAGAAGAAGATCAAGGAAGCAAATAAGTTCGTCAAGATGGCAAAGACATTGATCTTATTCGCTGCAACTGGACCATATCTTCTGACGATCATATCCATGGTAAGGAAGGCTAGCCAGGAGACAAAGAAACCACCATCCAAAGCAAGCCAGGCGAGGTTGACGACCGTCTTATTAGCAAGAAGGTTCATGACGACGACGGAGAGAATAAAGAAAGCGACGACAGGAGAGGGGATAGAACGTAAGAGCATTCTCATATCGAGAATCCAACTTTTGATTTTTTGCATGTAGAACATGCTCCTTTCTATTGCCAGAGAGGATTTCTTGGAAAGGTGGAAAAAGAAAATGGGCACCTTTCCAAAAACAAAAGGCGCCCATAGAATGGTACGAGTTTTGTTCCTGGTTTTGATTAGAGACAGGATGGCAACAACGAACTGTCTTGGATATAATCCGGGTTAAAATTTTAGCAAAGATGAAAGATAAGAGCAATCAAATTTATAAGAAATAGAAAGTTTTTAATTGAATTGTGACGAATACATGGAATAATAGAAGCCTTTTTTGTTCATCAGGGCTTCATGATTACCAGTCTCAATGACATGACCGTCTTTTAAGACTAAGATGAGATTTGCCTTCTGAATGGTCGATAGACGGTGTGCGATGACAATGGAAGTGTGATCCTTCATCATGGTATCAAAGGCATCGGTGATGAGTTTTTCAGTTCTGGTATCGACATTGGAAGTCGCTTCATCCAGGATGACGATATCCGGTGCAAGAAGCATGACTCTAGCAATCGTTAACATCTGACGTTCACCCTCAGATAAGCCTTCTTTGGCAGAGACCAGAGTATCATAACCTCTAGGAAGGGTGTTGATGAAAGTATCCGCATGGGCTTTCTTACAAGCTTCCTTGACTTCTTCATCAGTAGCATCTGGTTTTGCATAACGGACATTTTCCATGACACTACCAGAGAAGATCCATGTCTCCTGTAAGACCATACCGAAGTTAGAGCGAAGGGAGGATTTCTTGATTTCAGTACCCGGGATGCCATTGTATAAAATAGCACCCTTGGTTGGATCATAGAAACGCATAAGAACGTTGATCAAAGTAGATTTACCAGCGCCAGTTGGACCGACAATGGCGACCGATTCTCCTTTATGAATCGTCTCATTGAAGTCTTCAATCAACTTCTGCTCTGGTTCATAAGCAAACCACATCTGATCAAACTTCATCTCTGTGATGTTACTTACTTGCTTATTGCCTTCATCAATATCTTCATCTTTGTTGAGGAAGTCATTGAT
>CACXYG010000027.1 GCA_902771745.1 uncultured Erysipelotrichaceae bacterium
ATAGGATGTTTGTTTAAACCGCCGTATACGGAAGACCGTACGTACGGTGGTGTGAGAGGGAGCGGTGAAACTACTGTTTCTCACTCTCTACTCGATTGTAGTTGTTTTGTTATACTTAGTTGATATTAAGGAAACTAAGTATGAAATCATTTATTCACCCGACGGGATTTGTTCAGGCAGTTGGTAGAAATCTTTATGATGGAAAAGGAAACCCGCTTGTTTTAAGAGGGGTTAATTTTGGCGACTGGTTTGTTCAGGAATTCTGGATGGCCACTTCTTGTGTCGGTGATATCTACAAGACCAATTACACTCAAAAGCGCGCTCTTGAAGTCATGGAGAAGAATCCAAATCTATCTAAAGAACAGATACTGAAAGTGCAGAAAGTCTATATCGATCATTTTATCAAGGAAGAAGACTTTGCTAATGTTGCGAAATTGAATCTTAATGTCATTCGTATCAATTTCAGCTGCTATAACATCACGCTGGATGGATATCAGCTCAATCCATGGTTCTTTAAGAAGTTTGATTGGGCTTTGGATATGTGTGAAAAGTATCATCTTTATTGCGTCATCGATAATCATGGTGCTATCGGTTCTCAGAATCAGGATCATCACTCTGGTAATGATGATACTTTTGATCTTTATGGTAATGAGAAGAACATGGCTGCTACTGTTGAAGTTTGGAAAGCCATCGCTTCTCGCTATAAGGATAGAACCTGTGTGGCTTGTTATGATTTATTAAATGAAACCAGAAGCGCGCCAGGTAAATTCTCCGGTAAGGTGCAGTTTGATTTCTATGACCGTTTATATAAAGCGATAAGAGAGATTGATTCTCATCATATGATCATGATGGAATGTTTTACTTTCCCAACACATGGTGTTCATCCTAAAAAGTATTCTTGGGAGAACGTCTGCTATTCTTATCACTTCTATAATCTGACTCCATTCTTACAAAGATTTTGTTTATGGACTTATAAGTTCATGGATTTCATCAAGGGTTATGATGTTCCTATCATCATGGGTGAGTTTAGTTGCTGGAAGAAGGAAAAGGATTGGTATGTGACCTTCTCTTCTTTTGAAAAGAAAGGCTGGTCTTATCTTTGCTGGACATATAAAGCCAACAACTACGTCTTTAAACGTACTTCCTTCATGAATGATAAGAAAAAGATGTGGGGTTTATATGAAATTGAACAAGAACCGGTCAATCTCGCTACTGCCACTTATGAAGAGATTGTCTCTGCTTATGAAAAAGTAGAAACAAAGAACGCTCATACCACTATCATCTATGATGCTTTCTATCATCATTTTGTCTTAAAGGATAGATAAAAAGTCATATTGAATTTCACACAATAATCGTTTTCTATCCAAGCCGTTTATAATAAAATAATAAAAACAAAAAGGAGTTTCTGATTATGATCAAACCAGTCCCAGGAACAGATGGTGAAAAGTATATTCCTTATGAAGAAAGAACTGGCAATGAAAGCATTGTCTATTTCACAAGAGATTTATCCGCCGCGGGCTTAAAGAAAGCCTACGAAAAGATCAAAGAACATATGGTAGGTAAAGTAGCTGTCAAGTTACATACCGGTGAACCGCACGGTCCAAATATCATCCCTAGAGATTGGGTGGAAAATCTTCTTCATGATGAAAACGAACTGCAGGATGCCCATATTGTAGAAACCAATACTTATTATGAAGGGGATCGATATACCACCAAGCAGCATCTAGAGACCTTAAAGGTCAACGGCTGGACCTTCTGCCCTGTGGATATCATGGATGCCGAAGGTACTGTCATGCTACCTGTCAAAGATGGTAAATGGTTTACTCAAATGAGTATGGGTATGACCATTCTGGATTATGATTCCATGTTGGTCTTAACCCACTTCAAGGGTCATACACAGGGTGGATTTGGCGGCTCTAACAAAAATATCGGTATCGGTTGTGCGGATGGCAGAATCGGTAAGAAGATGATCCACACCACACCAAATCAACCGAATATGTGGGATATCAGAACCGAAGAGTTCATGGAAAGAATTGTGGAATCTTCAAAGGCTACTGTCGATCATTTTGGCAAGAACATCGCCTATGTCAACGTCATGAGAAACATGTCTGTCTCTTGTGATTGTGAAGGGGTGGATGCAGAACCGGTTGTCACACCAAATGTCGGTATTCTCGCTTCTCTTGATATCTGTGCCATTGATACGGCTTGTGTGGATATCGTCTATGCGATGAAAGAAGAAGAACATCATGCATTAGTAGAAAGAATCACTTCTCGTCACGGTTTACGTCAGCTCAGCTACATGCATGAACTAGGTATGGGTAACACCAAATATGTGTTGATTGATTTGGATAATGACGAAAAGAGACTTTATCCAAAGGATTGCGTTGTCGATCTTAAACCATTTGTCAAAGAAGATTAAAAAAGGAATGTCGCAACGAAAAACTAGTTGCGGCTTTTTTATAGGAGGATTTCTGCATGATTGAAATTCAAAATATCAGTAAAGACTATGGCAACAAATTAGCGGTCAAGGATTTAAACCTAACTCTTCATGAGGGTGAGGTGTTTGGTTTACTAGGCCCAAATGGTGCAGGTAAATCCACCACCATCAAAATGATCACCGGTATTTTAAATCCGACCAAGGGTGATGTTATCATCGATGGTCATTCTATCACTCAGGATGCTCTAGAAGCCAAAAGGTGTTTTTCCTTTGTCTCAGATACACCGGATATGTTCTTGGGCATGACAGGCATTGATTATCTATCTTTCCTTGCTTCTGTATATAAGATTGACCAAAAACAATTCATATCAAAAGTAGAGGAGTTGTCAGTAGAGTTTGCGATGAAAGACGCTTTACCAGATATGATTATCAACTATTCCCATGGTATGAGACAGAAGATCTTCATCATCGGCTCTTTGCTTCATGATCCAAAAAACTGGATTTTAGATGAACCTTTGACTGGACTTGATCCAGACGCTGCTTTTAAAGTGAAGAACTATATGAGAAAGATGGCTGAAAATGGTAAGACAGTCTTGTTCTCCACCCACGTCTTGGATGTGGCCGAGAAGATTTGTGACCGTGTGGGCATCATCGCTCATGGTGAATTGAAGTTTGCAGGTACGCTTACGGAATTAAGAGAAAAAGAACAGGTCACAGAAGGCGATTTAGAAGGTCTCTTCTTGAATTTAACCAGATGAAAGACTTCATGATTTTAGTAAAGGCAGTCAGCGCTTCTAGTTTAACGGTCAACAAGCGCAGGAATGGAAAGACTGTCAAACCGCGTTCGTTTTCTGCGTCCATGTTGATTTTTGGTGTGCTTTTTTCTCTGATTTGGGTTTTTCAGTTTGTAAACTTCCTCACAAATAATGAACCGCTTGGTTTATCGAGTAATGTTTTTATTCCTTATCTGCAGTTGAGTCTTACCAGCTATATGCTTTATGGCTTCTTTATGTGTCTGACATTCAGTTGTTCGATTTTCTTTAAAGGTAATAACGATATCTTCTTATCTTTACCAATATCCGGTAATAGATACTTCATGGCTAAACTGGTGCTGACATTATATGTAAACCTTGTCTATGGTGGTTTAACCATTCTGGCTGTTGGTATCACTGCATGCATTATGCTTCATCTTGGTATTTTATCCTATTTCATGGTTGTAGCTATCTTCTTGCTTTATATCACAGTGACACCCTGTCTTAGTTTCTTGATTGCCAATCTCTTTGCAGGATTCATCGATTTCAAGAACAACAGAAGTGGTAATAAGGTTTTCACGATTGTGGTTGCTCTTCTGGGTGGTTTTTCTATCTTGATCATCACCTTTGTATCCTTCTTTATACCTGATAATCCGACGGGTTCACAGGTAGTTGAAATCCTAAATTCATATTCTAATGCTATGGTGTGGGTCAATTGGGTTGGTTATATGCCAGTGAGAGTCCTTGTCTTTCGTCAACCATCTGATGCGATTTATCTTTTGATGCTCCTTGGTATCAGCGCCTTAGTTATCTTCTTAGCTTTGTTTGCTTCCAGAAAGACTTATCTTGTTCATCTTGGTAAAACTTTTTCTAGTAAGCAAAAGAAACTTTCTTCAAAAGAAATTGACGATAAAATCAAGGAAGCAAGTTTAAATATTCCACATCTAAAGAAGATTGCATTGAAAAGAGAGCTTTCGAACTATCAAAAAGATCATACTTTGTTGGTCAACGCTTTTATGATGCCTTTATCCATGATGCTTTCGCTTGGCATTACGCTATACTCGTTAAGGTTCAGTGGGTCTTTAGCAGATCAACCAGTAGTCTTACAGATTATGGGTATATCCTTATTATGTTTCACCTGCTATTTCCATGTTATTCCATTTACGGCTTTGTCTATTGAGAAGAAGGACTGGGCGGTGATTCGTACTTTGCCGATGAATCTCAAACAATTGATGAATCTAAAACTGATTCCTAGTTATTTGATGTATCTTCCAATGAGTGTTGTCATTGCTGCGATTTATCTTTTTGCCCCGACATTCTCTATCAGTTATCTTGTGATTATGCTTTGCATGATGATTGTTTATCCTTTAGCAATGATTCATGTCTACTTCTATCTGGGGGTCAGACATCCAAACTTCAATTACGATAACGCTGCTGATTTAATCAGAAAAGGCTGGATCAATTTATGTCATGTACTCCATGCTGTTTTCGCTTTGGTGGTGATGACTTTATTGATTTTATCTTATATGCTTACTAGGGATATTCTTCTTGGTGGTAGTATTGCTGTCTTTTTGATGCTTGGTACTGCTGTCTTCTTCTATTTTGCTTCTCGTAAGCAGTTTAAAAAGTTCCTGAATCAGGAGATTACTTTCTAAAAAAGAAGATACTTTAAGAAGTAAGAAAAAGCCGAAGGTATCGAATATTTATTTTCTAGATCTTCTTTGCTCACCCAAAGAAGATCATTTTTATTAGGTAATTGTTTTAATTCAACATCATATCCATGCATTTGCCAGATCAAATGAGTGAAGACATGCTTACATTCATGCAAATTTTCAATCTTCTGGATAGCAAAACCATTTTGTATAAGCCAGGCTTTGGCTTCATCTTCATCTAGCTTCTGATCGATGTTTGTAAATTCATATAAAGAAGCCAGTAAACCAGTATCTGCTCTTTTATCAATGAGATATTGATTCTGATAATGGATCACAAAGACTGTTTTCTCTATCGTCTTTTTCTTTTGTTTCTTGGTGATGATAGGATAAGAGGTCATCTTATCTTTTTTATAGGCTTTACAACAGTTATTAAACGGACAACGTTCACATTTTGGTTGCCCGTTAGGAAGACAAACCAGTTCACCAAGATCCATCAAGGCTTGATTGAAATCACCAGGACGTAGGCCTAAAAACGGATAGAAGAAATCGTTGCAGGCGTTCTTTGCTTCTTCTGTCTTGATATCTTTGTCATAACAAGTAAGACGAGCAAAGACACGTAAAAGATTGCCATCGACAGCGACATATGGTTTTTGATAGGCGATGCTCAGTATGGCTTTAGAGGTGTATTGACCAATACCTGGAATCTTCAATAGGTCCTCTTGGTTATCTGGAATTACACCACCATATTCATCCATTACTTTAACTGCACCTTTATGTAGATTTCTCACTCTAGAATAATATCCAAGGCCTTGCCACAACTTCAGATAAACATCTTCATCACATTTTGCTAAGTCAGCAATGTCAGGAAGGGTATCTAAAAACCGAGTGTAATAAGCTTTAACAGCTTCTACACGCGTCTGTTGGAGCATGATTTCACTAAGCCAGACATGATAAGGAGTCGGATTATTTCTCCAGGGCAAGTCTCTTCCGAAGTTATGAAACCATTCGATGAGATGATTAGCGTTTTGTTTATTCATAGCCACTATTATAGCAAAAGAAAACTGGGCTTCCACGAAGGAAGCCCAGCTGAAGTTTATTTTGGGTAAAACTTTAATTAGTACTGATATTTGCCTTCGGCACGGATAGCAGCATGAGCAGAAGCTAATCTAGCGCCTGGGACACGGAATGGAGAGCAGGAGACATAGTCGATACCAGCATCGTGGAAGACAGCGATGGATTCTGGATCACCACCAGCTTCACCGCAGATACCGCATAATAACTTTGGATTAGCGGCCTTACCTTCTTCGACGGACATCTTGATGAGTCTCTTAACAGCATCGGCATCGATGGTCTTGAATGGATCGAAGTCGATTAAGTTGTTGTTGAGATATTCATTGATGAAGGCGGAGTAGTCGTTTCTGGAGAAACCATAAGTGAACTGAGTCAAGTCGTTAGTACCATAGGAGAAGTAAGCAGCTTCAGCACCGATAGCACCACCGGTTAAAGCAGATCTTGGAGTTTCAATCATGGTACCGACGATGTACTTAAGCTTTTCACCGGATTCGGCGATGAGCTTGTCGGCAACTTCAGAAACAAGATCCTTGACGAACTTGAATTCCTTGACGGCAACGACCTGTGGAACCATGATGGAAGCTTCGAGCTTGACGCCGAGTTCCTTCTGGGCTCTTAAGGCAGCCTTGATGACGGCTTCAGCCTGCATCTTACCAATTTCTGGATAGACAACGTCCAAACGGCAGCCACGGAGACCCATCATTGGGTTGGTCATGTGAAGTTCCTGGATTCTTCTGTTGACATCAGCAACAGACTTGCCAGTCTTCTTGGCTAATTCAGCGATATCTTCATCCTTGATTGGGAGGTATTCATCTAACGGTGGGTCAAGTAATCTGACATTGAACTTGACGTTGCCGAGCTTGACGAACATCTTGTAGAAATCTTCTTCCTGGAACTTTTCTAACTGTTCGAGGTACTTGACTCTTTCTTCAGTAGTGGAGGAAAGGATCATTTCCTGCATGATGAAGAGTCTGTCCTTACCACGGAACATGTGTTCAGTACGGCATAAACCGATACCGTGAGCACCAAAGCGGATAGCATTGGCAGCTTCATCTGGTGTATCAGCGTTGGCATAGACCTTGATATGAGCATACTTATCAGCCCACTTTAAGACCTTGACGAAGTTCGGGTTGTCGCCACCTTCCTTGGTTTCGACAGCACCATCATAGATGGTACCAGTGGAACCGTTGATGGAGATGATGTCACCTTCTTTGTACTTCTTGCCACCTAATTCCATGACGCCGGTTTCTTCGTTGACCTTTAATTCACCGCAACCAGTGATACAGGTCTTACCGATCTGACGAGCGACAACAGCAGCGTGAGAAGTCATACCGCCACGCATGGTTAAGACACCCTGAGCAGCGACCATACCGCCTAAATCTTCTGGAGAAGTTTCGGCTCTGACTAAGATTAACTTAGCATTCTTATCCTTGGCAACGATAGCCTGGGCTTTGTCAGCAGAGAAGCAAACCTGACCGACAGCGGCGCCTGGGCCAGCAGCGTTACCATGACCGATGACGACAGCGTGCTTTTCAGCGGCTTCGACAAAGGTTGGATGTAATAACTGGTCGAGAGATCTTGGATCAACTCTTAATAAGGCTTCCTGTTCATTGATGAGGCCTTCTTTGACCATATCAGTAGCAATCTTTAAGGCAGCTGGGCCAGTTCTCTTACCGTTACGGGTCTGTAAGAAGTATAAGACACCGTCCTGGACAGTGAACTCGAAGTCCTGCATATCCTTATAGTGCTTTTCGAGCTTCTTGGCAGAGTCAACGAGCTGCTTGTAGATCTTTGGCTGCTGTTCCTTTAAAGCGTCGATATGTAATGGAGTACGGATACCGGCGACAACGTCTTCACCCTGAGCATTGATTAAGTACTCAGCGAAGATCTTGTTTTCACCATCAGTTGGCTGACGGGTGAAGCCGACACCAGTACCGGAGTTTTCGTTCATGTTACCGAAGGCCATCTGCTGAACGTTGACGGCAGTACCCCAATCGTATGGGATGTTGTTCATCTTTCTGTAGAGATAGGCTCTTTCGTTATCCCAAGAGTCGAAAATGGCCTTGACAGCGGTCATTAACTGGACTTCTGGATCAGCTGGGAAGTCTTCACCGAAGGTATCCTTGTAGTACTTCTTGTACTTGACAATTAAGTCCTTGAGGTCTTCGACTTCGACATCCTTATCGTTGACGATACCCTTCTTTTCCTTAAGGGCGTCAAGCATGGCATCCATCTTATCTCTTGGATGTCCTTTAGCGATGTTAGTGAACATCAAAATGAAACGTCTGTAGCAGTCATAAGCAAATCTTGGCTTACCAGAGTTCTGAGCTAAGGCTTCGACGGTTTCGTCGTTTAAACCTAAGTTAAGAATGGTATCCATCATACCTGGCATAGAAACTCTAGCACCAGAACGGACGGAAACAAGTAATGGCTTTGGACCCTTACCAAAAGTTAAACCAGATCTCTTCTGTAAATTCTTGATGTTTTCAGCGATCTGCTTCTGAATGTTGGCAGGAATCTTTTTCTTGTTAGCATGATATGCAGTACAAGCTTCGGTAGTGATGGTGAAACCATCTGGAATTCTAATACCGATGTGAGCCATTTCGGCTAAACCGGCACCCTTACCACCTAATAATGGTTTTCCTAAACCATATCCTTCGCCAAAGGCGTAAACGTACTGACCAGCAGCAGCGCCAACAGCCTTCTTAGCTGTCTTCTTGGCTGGAGCCTTTTTGACAGCAGTTGCTTTCTTAGCAACAGTTTTCTTTGTTGTAGGCATTTGTCCTCCTATTTTGTAATAAATTCAGGTTTTACCCGAAGGGTATTCTAGCATAAAAAATTTATGAAGGAAATATATTTAACAATAGTAGGCTCTTGTATACAAGTTGTGCCCATTTTATCGAAGTTTTTTGCCATATTTCTATGTCAAATTTGTATCTTTTTTTGAATGATTTATGTAGTCATTTCATGATTTCGAAAATCTTGTTTACCGCTTACATTTTTTCTTGCATTCGAATATTTAATCCTATAGAATAAGTTTACAAAGCGTTATTTTTGTCCTTACTAAAAGCTATCGTTTATCAAACAAAAATAAACTTGAATTAGCGGATTAGTTAACCACAAAGGAGCACGATAAATGAACAAAAGAAAGTTTGAGTTTGCACAAGAGTTGAATCGTCAAATGCAGGAAAAGACATTTTCAAAGGTTTCTATTTCTGATATCTGTCAGAGCTTGAACTGCTCCCGTCAGAGCTTCTATTATTATTTTGATACCATTGAAGAATGCCTTGATTATTTCATCAAGGAATCCTTCAAGAATCAGATCAAGGAAGACTATCTGATTTCTGATGTCTTCAATTATTTTGATAACAACGCTGACTTTGTCAGACTCTGTGATTCTGATGAAGGAGCTAAGGAAATCTTCTGGAATGGTTTGTCCTACTATACCAAGAAGCTTTTAGATTTGATTTTCAATAAGAATATTGTAGAATACCTTGCCTTATACGCAGAACAGAAAGAAGCCTTGGTCTCTTTCTATGTCGCTGGTTTATTAGAAGAAGCCAAGACCTATGTGAAAAACGGTTTCCTTCCAAACAAGGAAAAGTGCATTTCTTATTGCAAAGCGATTATGGGATCTGGTGAAGCAACCAGAGAGACCATCGCTCGTTTCAATCGTTAATTTCTAGGCTGCTTCGGCAGCCTTATTTTGATAAAGGAGAGAAATAAAATGAATCTTGATTTTACGTTTGTATGTCCAACAAAGATCTATTTCTGCAACGAAGGTGTTTCCTTGATCGGTCAGATCATCAAGGATGATTATCACTTCAAAAAAGTCTATTTAGTCTATGGCGGTCATTCTTTAAAGAAGATGGGTGCCTATGATAAGATTGTCGCTTCATTAAACGAGCATCAGGTAGAATTCAAGGAATACTCTGGTGTTGCTGCCAATCCTGATATCGAAGATGTCAGAAAGATGGTTGAAGAAGTCAAAGTCTATCAACCAGACTTGATTCTGGCTGCTGGTGGCGGTTCTGTTTTAGATGCCGCTAAGAGTGTTGCCCATGGTTTTTACTATGATGGTGACCCACTTGATTTCAACAAGCATCTGGTCCAGCCGCTTCACGCTCTTCCCGTTGCAACTATTTTAACTTTAGCTGCTTCTGGTTCTGAAATGTCTGATTCTTGTGTCGTTAGCGACCGCAAGCATAATTTCAAAAGTGGTTTTAATTCTCCAACCAATTATCCACTCTTCTCTCTGATGGATCCAAGCTTGACTTTATCCGTTCCACCATATCAGGTCGGTGTTGGATTAGCGGATATGTTCTGTCATTCTTTTGAACGTTATTATTCCGCTTCTCATGAATTAGAACCAGCCGATGATTTTGCTCTTGCTATCATGAAGAATATCGTGGAAGTTACTCCAAAGGTTTTGTCTAACCCTGAGGATGTTGAAGCTAGACGTACCATGATGATCTGCGGTACGCTTGCTCATAATGGTATTACCAATTATGGTAAGGGTAAAATCTTCATTGTTCATAAAGCGGAGCATATCTTAAGTGGTATCTATCCTGAACTGACACATGGTCAAGGTATCGCCCTTTTGATGCCTAAGTATTTAGAGGTCAACAAGAACAAATATAAGGATAAGATTTTAAAGATGGGTAAGATGGTCTTCCAGATGAAGTCTACGCCTTCTTGTAACGCTGTCATTGCTAAATTAAGAGAATGGTTGGAATTTTTACCGATTGCTCATACTTATGAAGAATTACCGTTCAAGGTAGATGAAAAAGACCTTGTGAAAGCGGAAAAGGTCTTAAAAGTTAAATAATATTTAGTAATAATACAATTGAAAAGGTATAATTGTATTATTCCAAGTGTGCTTTCACTCTTAAGGAGGATTTTCCCTATGGAAGAAAAGAAAACAAAAGAAGCGCCAAAGAAACTTTTGGATCATAACGCTTCGTGGCCGTTGACGATTTTATATCTCGGTTTCTTGGTCGGTATCTATTTCGCTCAGAATTACTCGTTCAAGTTCATCACCAGAGATATGAACAACTATGCATATTACTTCGTAGCCATCTTAGGTGGCGTTGCCTTCACCTTCTTGTTCTACAATCTCGGCAAGATTCTGTTTGCTAGAATCGTTTCGATATCACTCGTTTCTTCACGCTCGCCTTACGTTTCACTCCTGTTGATGACGATACAAAAAAGAACCCTCTTCTCATTTTCTTAGGTGGTTTGTTCTTTGAGATTTTGTTACTTGCCTTTGCCTTAGTCTTCTTATTTGGTGTTGCGATGCAAAACCCACTTTCTCTCATTGCCAACTTTGGTTGGACTTTCTTATTTGCTGTCTGTTATGGCTTCCTTACTCCACTTTATGAGTTGGTTCCATTCCGTCAGGATTATCCAACCGATATGTTCAATCTTCTCGTCACCAAAGAACAGGATGATAAAGTCGCTTTCAACATTTGTCAGATCAACGAAAGAAGAGAATTGGCCGGTGAAGACTTCTTAGTTCCAAACTTCGACAACTATGATTCCTTCTATAAAGCGCACACCTTATACTTCCTCTATCTTGAGGACTTAAATGCATCCAAGTTAGAAAAGGCCTTCTCTGTCTTAGAAGATATGAAGTACTATTCTAAGTATCTTCTTGAAGATGAACGCTATATCACTGCTGCTGAAACTGTCTATCTTAAGTTCCTCATCGATGATGAACCAGGTGCGAACAAAGCCTTCTTGTCCATCAAGAAAGATGAACGTAAATATGTCACCGATCCTATCGATTTGACTGGCTACAGAATTGCTGTCTTAGTTCTTGCCAGCATCCATTCTGATAAAGAAGCGGTGAAAAATCTTTTAAAAGAATTCGATGCTCTTGTCGCCAGCTATGGTGAGAATCCATCCGCTCGTGTCAA
>CACXYG010000028.1 GCA_902771745.1 uncultured Erysipelotrichaceae bacterium
ACTCTTATGTCATCTAGATGATGATATCTGATGGTCTTTTGTCTTATAATAGTTTCCGCACCCATTGTTGTGGATTCCTTTCTGATATTGGTAGTATCTAGAATAGAATACCACGTATCAGGGTGCGGAACCTATTGGGCTAGCCCAATAGGTTCTTTGTATCTTTGATAATTATCACTTCAGTTTACAATTAAGAGATTTTTGAAAATGGAAAGAGGAACTTTATAATAGTATTTATAGGAGGAATGTCTATGGCAAGTTTACAAGAAGATGCAGAGCTTTTACAAAGCTTGATCGATTCGAGTCACAACATTGTCTTTTTTGGTGGTGCCGGTGTTTCCACGGAGTCTGGTATTCCTGATTTTCGTAGTAAAGATGGGCTTTATCATCAAAAATACAAGTATGATCCAGAAGAGATTATCTCCCATCATTTCTTCTATCAGAACACCAAGGAATTCTATCGTTTCTATAAAGATAGAATGATTGATTTAAATGCCAAACCGAATGCTGCTCATAAGTATTTAGCGGAACTTGAAAAAGCCGGAAGACTAAAATATATCATCACTCAGAACATCGATGGTCTTCATCAGATGGCTGGCAGTAAAAAGGTGATTGAAGTTCATGGTTCTGTCCATCGTAACTATTGCCAGGAATGTGAAGAAGAATATGATGCTAGGTATATCAAGGAATGTGAAGAAGAAGTTCCGCATTGTCCTAACTGTGGTGGCTTGATCAAACCGGATGTCGTCTTATATGAAGAACCTTTAAATGAAGGGGATATCACTAGAGCCTTAGGTCAGATCATGAGTGCGGAAATCCTGATTGTTGCAGGTACTTCCTTGGTGGTTTATCCCGCTGCTGGTTTTATCAATTACTTCAAAGGGAAACACTTGGTGTTGATCAACAAAGACCCGAGTGCTGCCGATAGCAGAGCCGATGTTGTCATTCATCAAAAGGTTGGAGAATTATTCTCCTTGTTACACGTATGAAATTGAATTTACAAGAAAAAAACGAACTCTTATTGAGTCCTACTTCTCCCTATTATTGTGGATCAAGCTGTCTGTTATCTTTGTATGTTGTCATTCAAGCTATCAAAGATTCATCTGACAAAGATTTTTTGATTGCTTTTCCAAATTTACAAGAAAACATCTTGAAGTTATTTGATGAAGATACAACCTTGTTTGACTTATCTAAGAAACAAGAAGAATTAAATGAACTGGAGTGGAAAAAAGCTTTAGATACCTTTGAGACATACGCTCTTATCATCTCTGATTTGACAGAGTTAGAAGATTATTGCCTCAGCGCCAATAAAAAGAGATATCTATCCCATATTCATCATGACAAACTGTTCTTGATCGAACTAGCCAGAATGAATCTCAGCATTTTTGAAGATCGTCAGGATAAACCTTATGCTTTTGACCGTATCTGTCATGATGTCTTTTCTGCCATCAAGAAGGAGAACCGCTATGAATACTAACTTTGATCTTCATTTCAAGAACATGTGTAAGTCGGATAGAGAAGATGAACATATGGCATTACTTGCTGTTCTTCCTTGTATCCAGATGCTTTTAAAACTGATGAACCGTAAACAAAGCGGTAAAAAGCCGTTTTCTGAAGAACTTCATTATGACGAAAAGAAGGCGATGATCTTACAAGATCAGGATCTTTTTGAAACCGAACTTCAAAAAGAAATTATCGATAAAGAAGTCTGTATCAAGGCTTTACATAACCTTCAAGAAATCGCCTTAGCTGCAGAAAAAGAAATCAAATTAGCTTCCTTAAAGGGAGATTATTGCTATTTAGCCTCTGTTTTTGAGGATTCTGCTGTATTTCTATCATAGAATCAATTCTAAAGAATTGATATCATGATATAATAAACCAATAACAATCGAGGTGTGCTATTATGCCAAAAAAATATCCAGAGTGGGAAGACCGCAATATCTTAATTGACTTAAAGAACCGTTTCGCAACGTGTTATCAGAATGATGATGGTTCCATTTTTTACATTGAGCCTCAGTTCTATACCTACCTTCAGGGCTACAAGATGCAGCGTCCTGAACATTATGACGATCTTTTAAAGAAGATGGATGAAATTGTCAGAAAGAACAGAAAAGTCGTGTTCGTCGGTATGGATGATAATCCGCTTGTCGAAACCGAACATGCTATTTATTTAACGGCCATGGATGTCGCTGACCAGGCTAAAGTTTTAGTTCAGCCAGAAAGTCGTGGTTCTGATTACGGAGACTAAAGATGAAAGTTTCTAAGCCAGTAAAAATCTTATCATCGCTCTTGTTTGTTGGCTGTTTGACATCCTGCTTCTTTTTCAATCCGGAATATATCTACAATTGGGGCAATAACTCCAGCCATACTTCTACCAATGGCTCTACTTCCGCAGTGGCAGACTATAAGACACCAACGTATAATTCCGTCTTCACCACGGAGAATATGAACAAGGATAACCTCGGTTTGGGTTATGGTTACCATTACTTGCCAAGTACCGGTAACTCCAAGCTTTTGGTCATCCCGATTCAGACGACAGATTGTAAATTCGATAGCGACGATTCTGAGCGCCTTGAAGCCGCCTTCTTTGGTGAAGCAAGTGAAACCGGTTGGGAATCGGTTGCTTCATTTTATGAAGAGTCTTCTTATGGTCAACTTCATATTTCTGGTGAAGTGACTTCACCAGTCACTTTGAACATGACCACTTCTCAGTTAGCGGCCAAAGCCAAGAAGGCAACAGATTCCAACACCAATTATACCGACACGATTTTAGAGTCTGCCTTAGCGGTTCTGACGGAGAAGACGGATCTTGATTTATCGCAGTATGACACCAATAACGATAAGATCATCGATGCTGTCTGGATGATTTATGCACCAGCTTATGACACCAACTCTGATTTATATTGGGCGTATACGACCTGGGCCACCAAAGCCGGTCAGGTTGGTGGCTATACTCCATGTTGTTATGCATGGGCCAGTATCGATTTCTTAGATGCAGGTGGTTATGTTTTACCAGATGCCCACACCTATATTCATGAGACTGGTCATATGATGGGTCTTGATGATTATTATTCATATGATTATTCCGTTAGTGATGGTTGTTATGATACCCCGATTGGCGGTGTTGATATGATGGACTTCAACATCGGTGATCATGACTCCTTCTCTAAATATCTCTTGGGTTGGAAGACCCCAACTGTTCTCACCAAAGAATATCTAGAAGCCAATAACAACACGCTCACACTTTCTTCTATGGTTGCGAATGGTACTAGTTTCCTGATTCCTACCTATAAGGATGGTGAGAAGAATTATAACGATACACCATTTGACGAATATCTTTTGATGGAATACTACACACCTACGGGATTGAACTATCAGGATTCTAAAGGTTCTGGTTATGCTGGTAGATTGGCTACTTATACACAACCTGGTATTGTTCTTTATCACGTCAATGCTACCATCGGTAAGATCTCTGCTACCGGTAGTGGTCTTTCTTGGGATGGTTATGCCTATGATAAGCTTCCATCTTATTATTCGACGACTTCCTGGGGCAGAACCTTCATCTACACTTATCTATATAACAACACTGCTTCTTATTGCTATGACACAAGTCTTGGCGATAAAGACTTGAAGTATTATCGCGGTCGTTTGATCTCTCTTTTACCAGCCACGGGTCAGAGAATCAATGGTGTACAAACCGGCTATGCAAGCTATCGCTCGTTATATCGTTCGGGTTCTTCCTTCAACAGTAATGTCTATCCTACTTTTGCTTTTGATGATGGTACAAAGCCAGCCTTTGGCTTTACGGTCAGCAAAACTTCTAATAGTGACTGCACGATTAAATTCACGGACTTCTAAATGGGATTTCTAAATTACAAACAGCCAAAACGGAACATCAGCTTTCGTTCGGATTATCGCAAGGCGACCTTTGGATTATTCCATGTTGCTTTTCTTGACAACAACAACCAGGTTTTGCTTCCACAAGAGGATAAAGAGTCTATTCAGGCTGTCTTGGATTTCTACCATAGCCGAATCTTAAAAAGAGAAAATTATCCTGTCTATGATGGGACAAACTTTGTGTTGAAACCCTCGGATGAAAAAGAGGTTTTAAATCAGGTTTTGGGTTTACCTGAGGAAGTTTTCTTGCGTCTTGATATTCGTCAGGAAATCTTGCCTCAGCTTCGTTTTGCCTCAAATTTAGCGGATTTGAAGCGTGAATGCTATGTCATGCTATCTAAGAGTAATAACCGCAAGTGGTTCAGCGATGACTTTAAACTCTATTGTCTGAAGAAAGGCTTCTTCTTCCTTTATGATGAGACCAAACCGTTTATTGAACGCGATGATATTAATCTTCCGGTCTTCATCGATGAAAAACGTCTCGAACCAAAGTATAAGAAATTATATGATGAAGCCAATTCTACTAGATTAGCCATAGACTTTTTAGGTCAAAAGGATGATAGCCAATTCAATCTTCTTATGAGGAAGTTGGATGATTTCTCTTTTGATCGCCGCTTGAGTTATTTCATCAATGGCGATGCTGATCTGATGATAGATAATTGTCAGATGGACCTGAGTTTCAAGAGAAAGTATGCGTTCTTGCTTCGCGAATACTTTGCTTCCTTGATCAATGTCCTTTATGACGATTATTGCTTTGAGGTTCTTCATAAAGTCACTGCCAAACTCTCGTTCATGAGTATCAGCAAGACGTATACCAATCGGGATATTTATTCCGTTTCTTCTTTTAATGCGGATATGTATTCTTTTGATCAGCAGGAATACTTCTTTGCGGTGGAAGACCATAAAGAAATCAAACATTTATTAGAAGATGCCATGGAGAAGAATCCGGCTGGTGATATTTTAACTATCTATGCCCATGCGGGATTACCTTATGAGGGTTATCAGTGTGTGAAAGACTTACAAGTCTTCAGCGTTGATGACATCATGCAGCGTTTTACTTTCAAGGTGGTTTCTTCTTCGGAAATTTATCTTTCCAGCAAACGTTATGATACGTTCTATTCCTATCTTTCGGGTGAGAAAGAGCATCGTTATGCCTTCTTGTTACGTTTAT
Organism: uncultured Erysipelotrichaceae bacterium; assembly: GCA_902771745.1. Taxonomy (GTDB): domain Bacteria; phylum Bacillota_I; class Bacilli_A; order RFN20; family CAG-288; genus Enterosoma. The sequence continues at coordinate 5,069 of CACXYG010000028.1, forward strand.
TATTAGATAGTGGTATTCAGTATTTATCCGATAAACCTCTCCTGGTAGATAATAAAGAGAATAAGATTACTATCACCAGTAATAAAGGTAGACGTTTAAAAGCTTTAGCGAGATTATTTGATCGTAAGAAAGGTTCTTTTAAGGAGGAAATCTTCTCTGCGTACTTATTAGAAAACAAGATGTTGGAAGACTCGCAACTAGCCAGTGATTTAGAAAAGATTGATCAGCAATCTCATATGCAGGCTTTACCATTTTTCTTCCACGCTTTTAAGCAGAACACATTAGCAAATGTCATCAATCAGATGTTTGTCGCTTTTGATATTCAGGATATCAAGATGGATCATATCTTATCCTTCATGAATTTCTGTTTGCTTTATCCATTACTGGTAGCGGAACAGGAATATCGTGTCATGGCAATTGATCAAGGCGATACGTTATCGTTACTGGTTTTAGATGGACTTCCAAAACTTAACGAGAGTTATGAACCCAATATGCCATACCCATATGTCACCTATGGTAAGATTGCCTATTCCTTTAGAGAGAGTTATTTCTCAAAACCGTACATCTGCTCTTGTCAGAAAAATGCTATCGCTTCAAAGATTGAATATTTCATGCATCTTTATGATCGTTATCATCCCGAAGATTTTGTTGGTAGAAACAATTACGTCTTATCTCAACTCGGTTTACCAGATAATATCTTGACCAAGATCAATCCGACCAGAGATGTGCTAAGTCAGATTCCATTCAAGAAGAATCTCTGTCATTGTTGTCAGCATTCCATTCCAAGTTATCATGAATCGGTAGATAACAACGAAGAAGAAAGACATAATACCTATTTCACCTATATCAGAGCAAGAAGCGCTCTTCATGGTGTCTATTTCAATGAGACCATGCATTTAGAATATGATCTTGGTTCCTTCTTTGAAGAACTCAATAACAAGACCTATCACGCCTTACTTCATATCGACCGCAATCGTATCAAACCGATTCTTCTTCCTTATGTCAACATCTCTAAAGATATGATTGTCTCTTTGTTATCGGCTTTCTTCCCTAATGATATCTCCTATGATGATTTTTATAATGAAGTCACATCCTTCTTGGCCTTAGGAGAAAACACCATCCGTCGACTTCTCTTTGATTGCTCACCAGAAGATTACACGTATATCTATCAGCATATGATGGTCTTTACTCGTCTTGTCTATCTTTACAAGATGATTGAGATTTCCTATGCCTTTTATGTCTCAGAAGATATCACGCCAAGAACCGAAAATGAGTTTACCCTCAACCTCGATTACAATCCAAATCTCCCCTATCCTTACATTCTTTTAGGTAGTGGTGTTAACGCCTATGCTTCTAGTCTGACACAGAACCACTATTATCTTTGTGCCTCTGATAAACCAGCCATGCTATCTTTTGCAAAGCGTTATTCTACCTTCTATGATCAAAGAAACATGGATGCTTCTATCAAGACACCGATCATCCTTGGTCTTTTAGGCTTACCATACTTGGTCATCTTGAAATACGCTTCGTTTGATTTATCCAGTCACAGCATTGAAGAACTCTTCCAGAGCATGGAATTCAAAAGTGGTATCTGTCGTCGCGATTTAAATATCGCTCATGCCAGTTATGATGAACCATTCCGACTTGCTTTCCCATTTAAGGAAGACATGCAGGCGGATTATAACTTTGCTGCTGCTCAGATGATGAGAGAAGGCTTCAAGGTGATTTCTGATTATCCTTTGATCGACATCAAGTTCAGAGTGAATTATCACTATGATCTAGACGCTTATGTCGATAGTAATTTACCGTTATTTGATTATTGCACCGACTCGATTCCTGAACCTCTGTTCACCTTCTTTGCGATGAGTCATGATGCTTTGAAGAACTATCTAGCTGAGTTTTCCAAACTCAACATGGAGCATGCAGAAGCCAACGCTTATGCAAGCAGCATCATTTTAGATACCTATTTTCGTAACGATAAGACCATTCTCAATTTTGTTTTTGATCTATCCAGTGATAAGACTCTCAGAGAAGAAGTCATGACCTTCTTCCCGGAGATTGACCGTGTCCGTGGCTCTTATCAGAACATCGTTATCCAACAGATTTTAGGATTCATCTCCTATCTGATCCAACAGCTCTTCTATAAGTATGCTTTAAAAGAAAGTTATATCGGGAGGTAAGTATGGAATACAGTGCTGATTTATTCACAAGTAAGAAAAACCCCTCTCCTGATACCAGATATCGTTATGAGATCAATGGTGCCTTCTACACCGTCTTTTCTAATGGCGATGACGACTATCATATGGCTAGAGAAGATAAAGCTTCGCTAGAAGAAAGAATTCATTTCTATCACTTATATCTCTCCAAGGAGAAATATCCGATTTACTCGAAAAAGTACGGTCTTTTAAAAGATACCAATATCCCGAGCGATATCTTCCAGCAAGCTTTAGGTTTACCGGTGGAAGTCATGACCAAGAAGAATCCATATGGAGATGGTTATGTCGTTTTAAACGGAGACGAGATTTTAAATCGTATTCATTTTGAAGATGATCTCTTCCGCGGATATCCAAGAACGTCGTTGAATGCTCGTATTTTAAATAGCAATCATCCCTCTGTCATCGGAGCCATCAATCATTTGATTGCCAATGGTTTTTATGTTCTCAATCCCGAACGTATCTTTGATGTCGATCAGTTGAATGAAGTGGATTATTATCCAGTTCATATCGACCCTGAGAAGATTCCTTCTCATTTCTTACAGATCAAAGAGACGTCTCATAAGTTGATCATGGACTTTGTCTCAGATCCTTTCTTGATCACCAAGGAAGTCTATTATCAGTTCTTCCGTCCTTTGGATGATAAAAGCCTCAGTGAATTAGCCGATATCGCTTTTGCAAGAAAGATTGATAAGAAGATGTCTCGTGGTGAACAAGAGATGAGACTTGCTTTGAAGAGATACTTCTTATCGATGATTCGTACGCTGTTAAATGAATTCTATATGAAGCATTATCATCAGCGTGGATTGTTTGGTTTTTCGGTTCTCGATCATGACTTTGAGGGTGTCAATTTCCCTCAGAGAATGATTTACCAGGGGCATCACTATGATATGTATGCGAATAAGTATCGTCAGTTTACTCTGGTTGACAAGGAAGTAAGACAAAGTTATCTTCCTCAGGATTATGTCTTAGATAAAGATGATAAAAAGAAGATTCTTCACGCGTATGATGTCGTGCAGAAGTTCTTCCTTTCGCATCGAGAATACGCTTTTATTCCTTCGGTCTTTTTAAGAATGCTCGGTTTACCATATCCGGCTTTTGAACTGACCAAATACTTTGATTTTGAGTTTGGAAATAAAGACGCTTTTATCGATAAGTTGACCTTCATGGACAATATCGACTATAAGAAGAACGGTTTGATTTTGACGCTGTTACTGGATAACGGTAATCAGTTATCGATGAAGTACTGGCCAAGCAATCTTTCCTATTATCTGAAGTATATGGAAAAACTCGGGTTCTATATTTCCAACATCTATGCGTTTTCTAGTAACGTCATGCCTAACTTCTTGTTACATAACAATTGTCCAAACAAGAAATTACAGGCCATATTAGATGGCGAGTATGATGCTTATCATGATGCGCTATTTGCGATTGAAGAGAAAGTTTCACAACTCGGTAATACCGCTGGTCAGTTTGACCAGCTTAAGACGCTTTTGATCAGAGATAACGACAGTGGCGTTTTAAGAAGTGTAAAACGTTTCTTTACCCTACTTACCACGGGTTATAGCGCCTATGAAGCCAGCGATATTCTGAAAAAAGAAAGACCGGATATCGATGTCATCACTCTTCGAATCTTGATCAATATCGCTATGCTCTTCTTCTTTGAAAAGACCAGTGAGAATCATATCAATGCTTTGACCTATTCGAGTCGTGAACGCGTCTTTGATAATCTCAATAAGGGTGAACATTTCTACGACCCTTATTTAGACTATCCTGAAGTCTATAAGGGAAGAAACTTCATCGCTTATAGCAAAGATCAGAAGAACTTCTACTTTGATAACAAAGATAAGGAAGCCATGAAGAACCTTTTGGAGATCTTTGATAAGTATTTCCTTAATAAAGTCATGTTCCCTTATACCTTACAAGTTTTTGGTCGTGAGCTTCATTATGTTTATGACTATGTGGGTAAGAACAAGAACTATGTCAGATTAAAGTTCTTAGGTTTACCAGAGGTTGTTTCTAAAACAATTGATATTGATAAAGACATTTATTCTCAGTTGCATTTCAAGAATAATATTTCATTTTTCGATAGAGAGGATCATCAGAAACTCTTAGCCAAGGATTACTCTTTACATTATCCTTATATCTTTAGAGAAGTCGCTCGTAAAGGCTGCTATTTAAATGGTCGACTAGATGCCCCGACCACCATCTATTGTGTGGATGTGGAAAAGCTAGATGAAAACATCCGTTATTATCTCTCCTTAGACTTCATCCGCATTCAGTTACAAGGTATGACCTATAACGATAAGATCGGCGATCTTGGTGATGAGATTCAGCATATGTCGGATGTTGATTTTGAGGAGACCTATCTTCGTTATCTCTATAAGAAGAACACGTATGTCTTCATGAATGAAGACGAAGAACAGATATCAGATCTCGCTGTTCGTTATGGTGGCAAACTGATGCACGCTTTATATCAGTCCACCTATCATGAACTCTTCCAGAACGAAGACTATCATCACTATCTTGGATATTACCAAGATCAGGATCTCTGTATCGCTCCTGGACATTGTTATTTTGCCTATTCCAAGAGTGGCAAACTCTCTTCCTTCAGCCTACCAAAAGAAGATGTGGATTCCCTTTTAGAAGTCTATCAGGTCTTAGTCAACAACTTCACTGGCTTCAAGAGCAAGACCATCAAGGCTAGAATCATCACGTATCATCTTGGTTTACCTGCGGTCTTACAAGAGAGAATCTACCATAAGATTTTAGAAAATGATTTCCATCTCACCAAGAAGGATATCCCATGTAAAGACTGGGATATCGATGAGAAGAATCATTTCTCCTATAACGATATCTGCTCCATGCATAAACCTGTCTTCTCTGACTTCTTCTATTCCACCCAGCTTTATCATGAAGCCTTAAAAGAAGGTATGTTTGTCTATCCAGATACCCTGGTTTTAAATCCAGTCATCCTTCATCCAGAGAACATGGCAAAAGACTTTGATTCCACCTCAAATACCATTTCTTCTTCCTATTTAGCCATCTTAAAAGACCAGGCTGGCGTCATCAAGGATATGGTTCATCCTAATGAGATCACCTTCTACTACCTGGTCAAGGACTTCATCCAGGCTTATGATGAAATTACCGATCTTTCTCCAGAATTCCTCTTCTATGTGCAGGAAGCGTTCATCTATGGTTATCACAAGGATGAAAACTTCATCGCCAGTGCCATCAACAAGTTACAAAACGGACATGCCAGAGATTACATCAAGTACTTCCGAGATATCTATCATGAGTTCCACTTGAAAGAATTCCAGCATCGCTTCAACAAAGAAAGTATCTATCAGTTCTTGACCTTTTTCTTAGTCTATTTAGAACAACAGGCGTTATATCGTATTTCAAAGAAACTACGGATGAGATGAGTTTGTTCTTTATGCAGGATGGAAGACTGTATAGTCTTTGTGATACAAACGTTTCTTTACCATAAAACTATGTTGACAAGTAATAAACTGAACGATATAATTGGTTAAATTTTATAAATCCAATTGTGAAAGTGCGTGGTGAAATTATCGTCAACTATCGTGTTTTTTGGACAAAAACATGTCAAAGCGAAGTGTCTTGTGTACCGAGATGGCTCTCTTTACAAAGGCTTCAAACTTCTCAGCTGGCGTGAATGGTTTTGAAAGAATGAACCAAA
>CACXYG010000029.1:0-10884 GCA_902771745.1 uncultured Erysipelotrichaceae bacterium
GCACATGATCGTGTCGATGATGGAATAGGCATAGTTGAAGAGAGAATAGAAGAAGAGCGGTAAGGCAATGATAAATACTACTTTCCAGAGGTTACCATGCAGGATGAAGTCTCGACGCTTCAATTCCTTTGCACTAATGGCACCAGTGGATTGACTCATAACTCAATGGCGTCACCAGAGTTGGTATCGAAGAAGTGGAAGTCCGTTTTCTTGACGAAATAGGTCATTTCACTACCGATGACAATCTGGATTTCTGGTTTGGCTTTGATGATGGTCTTCTCTTCACCGACATTGAGATAGACGTTCTGTAAATCACCAAGCATTTCATAGACTTCGACAGTACCCTTCATTTCCAGGTACTCGCTCTTATCGCCCTTTAAGTCTTCTTCACCGATGACGGCGGTTTCTGGACGATAACCTAAGGTGATGGCTTTGCCATTGATCTTAGCGAGCTGTTCTTCAGAGAACTTGGATAAGTCGATGTGGTAGAAACCATCATTGGAGATGTAGGTACCATTTTCGACCTTACCGACGATGAAGTTCATCGGCGGGTCGCCAATGAAGCCAGCGACGAATAAGTTCTTTGGATGGAAGTAGAGTTCTTCTGGAGAACCGACCTGTTTGATGACACCGACGTCCATACAGACGATACGGCTAGCCATGGTCATAGCTTCGATCTGGTCGTGGGTGACATAGACGGTAGTAGCGCCGACTTCTCTGTGAATTCTGGCTAATTCAGAACGCATGGAGACACGCTGTCTGGCATCAAGGTTGGATAATGGTTCATCCATCAAGAAGATCTTGGCGTTACGGATAATGGCTCTACCCAAAGCGACTCTCTGACGCTGACCGCCGGAAAGAGCTCTTGGTAAACGATCCAGATATGGAGTGAGGCCTAAGATCTTAGCTGTGTTTTTAACACGTTTATCGATGACATCTTCATCAAAGCCGGCTAAATCCAAAGCGAAAGCCATGTTCTCATAAACAGTAAGCGTTGGATAAAGAGCATAACTCTGGAAAACCATAGCGATACCTCTATCCTTTGGTGGGAGATTGTTGACTCTCTTACCATTGATGATGAAGTCACCATGTGTGATTTCTTCCAAACCGGCAATCATACGTAATGTTGTGGACTTACCGCAACCGGAAGGACCGACAAGGACGATAAATTCCTTATCTTCAATAGTTAAGTTGAAGTCGGAGATGGCCTGATAACCGTTTGGATAAACCTTATAAATGTTTTTCAGTTCAAGTGGCATTTCTTTAAGCCTCCTTTATTTAAATAGTTCGGTGAGATAAGCGATTTTCTTCATCTCTGGAACAACCAGAGAACAGATCCATGTCGCACCGTTTCTGCATAAGTGTGTCGTATCGGAACTGCCCTTAGGATAATTTTCATATTCCCCTGGGCGGAAGATCATATAGTGAGCTTGATTTTCTTCTAATGTATGTTTGCTTAAGTCATCGTAAGTGATTTTTTCCAAATCGATGAAGTCATCACCTAACTGTTTGGCGATTTCTCGCATCGCTTTTGGATAATCACCATGCGTATGCTTAAGGATGTTGTTCTCGTCATATTTTAGACGAGTGATTGAGGAGATGAAGACGGTTCTGACACCTTTCTTCTTCATTTCATTTTCCATATAGACGAGATTTCTCTGATATGTGTCAAAGGCTGTGGTGTAGCGCTTTGGATCTTCGATTTTCTCATCGTTATGACCAAAGGAGATGAAGCAAACATCTCCGGGTAATGCAATTGAGAGGGCTTCAGCAAATCGTCCCTCATCAAGGAATGATTTTGTGCTTCTACCATTTAATGCAAAATCTTCAACATTGACTCTGTACTTATTGCTTAGGAAGTTGGGAATCACCTGTGGCCAACCGGTTTGAGGATAGGTATCCTGACCGTTTGGCTGCATGAGGGAATCACCTAGGAAAATCAGGTTCATCGTTGCATTTCCTCCAATCCAGATGTTTCTAAGAAGCGATCAAGTTGATGTTCACTGAATCTGGCACAGTCACCGAGAATCGTCTGTTCCATGACGCAGTTGGCAATACCATAACGGAGAGCAGAGACCAAATCGGTTTCATCTTTGAGTAAGCCGTGAAGGTAACCAGCGACGAAGGCGTCACCTGCACCGATACGGTCGAAGATTTCAAATTTGTATTCTTTACCGATGACTTTCTTGTCCTTGGTATAAGCGAAAGCTTGCAACTTCTGTTCACGAGAGGAGATAACCGTTCTCTTTCTGGTGAAGATGTATTCAAAGCCAAGTTCACGACAGGCATCTTCGAATAACTTATCCTGATCCGTCTCGTTTGGGTGGAAACCAAGAAGCGTCTGGATATCCCAAGCCGAAGCGGAAACGATATCGGCATATTTAACAATTTCCGGATAGACTTGTTTGGCATCTTCTAACTTCATCAATTTGGTTCTGTAGTTGAAGTCGAAACTGACTTTCAAGCCTAAGGCTTTCGCTTGCTTCATGGCTTCAATGGCAGTGGTTCTCGCCTTTTCCGAGATGGATAAGGTGATACCAGAGACGTGGAAGATATTTCCGTCTTTCAGGATTTCCTTGAAGTCGAAGTCAGTCGGTCTCATCTGAGCTGCAGAAGACCATTTTCTGTTGTAGATAACAACACTTGGTCTTGCACCTTCACCTTCTTCAACAATACTGGTGCCTAATGGATGTTCACCTCTGGATTGGATGAAGGAGACATCGACATCTTGCGTCTTGAGATAATCAATCGCACCAAGACCTAACTCATCGCTAGAGACTCTGGTGACATATCTACCTTTATGACCAAGATGACATAAAGAGATGATGACATTAGCTTCACTACCACCATAGTTGGCAACATAGTTTCTGGCTTCTCGGATCAAAGTACCTCTTTCCGCAGTGAAACGGATAAGGAATTCACCAAGGCCAACAACAGTTTTATTTTGATCCATATGGTACTTCTCCTCTGGCAGGAACAAGGATGTTCTTACCATCAACTTTTAGATAGACATCCAAGTCGCTAGGATTATGGAAGGCTTCAAAACGATGATAAACCCTTGCAGCAGCATGGACATATTCATAGACTTCATGATTTGTCATATTGCAGACATCATCATGTTCAGATAAGTCTTTACAGATGTCATCCATCAAGGCGAAGTTATGATCGATAGCAAACTCATAAGCATGTCCCCAGATGTAGAGAAGAGCAAGCTCCTGTTTGGATTGATAGAACTTATTGATGTATTCCCAGATTTGAGGATCGCGATGATGAATGGTTGGATTCCATAAGAGCCAATCATAAGGAAGGGTGAAGTCATAACTCGACCTGACGGTACGGTCATATTCCACATCCTGTTCTTTTTGTACTCTCATGGTATCCGCATTGTAGCTGCCATACGGATAGGCAGCGCCATAGACTTTACGACCAAACACTTTTTCAAGTGCTTCTTTACCTCTTTTATATTCCTCAAACTGCTCTTCATAAGAAATATCTTCTAAATGTGGATGGTTATAGGTGTGATTGGCAATCTCATGATTCTGATATAAGGAGACATAGTCTTCTAAAATCAGATGACCGCAATCAATTTCCTTGCCATCTTTATCCAGTCTGATTTTTGGATCGCCTGAGTGACCATAATTCAGATTGAACGTACCCTTCATGTGATACTTATTAAAGATTTCGATGAGTTTCTGGTCTTCAATAACGCCATCATCATAAGAGAAGGTGACGCATTTAGATTTGAAGCCAGGATATAAAAGAGTGAAATTTAACATAGTGTGATATTAAGCGATAGACTGATATTCGACAGAAGCAAAGGCCTGATTGAAACCATATAAATAGGATTCAAGAGACATCTGTTTGATGTCGACAGCATTACAGCCAGTGATGGTTTCCCAACTGTTGGCTTCCGCAGCGGCAATAGCAGCATCATCTTCAGCAGCAGTATTGGCTAAAGTTGGATTATACTGCCAGACACCATCATCATTGACCTTAATGGTGCTGTGATTATCAAAGTTGGATTCAGCGACTCTATCCTTATAATTCAAAGCTTTGCCAGTCAAGTAAGTGCATAAGGCGTTAGCAGAACTTGTCCAGCTGGCGCAAGCGGTGTTTTCCGTCTTTTTCTTCTTGCCATCTGGGAACGATGGAGCAATGCCAGAATCAGTTAAGACAAGATTCTCTTTATTCTCTTTATTCTCTTTATCCTTAGAAGTGTTCTTTAAAATCTTGATGCGATCATTCATGACATCGTCAAAATAAGTGTTGGCAAACGTACCTAACTTATACTGACCAGAGTCAGAAACAGAAAGATAACGAATCAAGTCACTGGCGGCATCCTCGCTAGAAGCACCGATGGCAGAATAGACAACATATTCATTTAAATATTTGTAAGTTTCAGAATCGACATCAGCTTTCCAGTTCATACCATTGACATAGATGTACTTGGCAAAATAGATCTGGTCACCGTTGAAATCCTTAGTGGAAACAGAGTCGATCGTTTCGGCCTGTTCAGCGGTAATTCTTGCCCAGACGTTAGGGGAATAAGTTTCTTCAAGGGATGCGCCGGTGATTTTACCGTTGTTGACGGTGACATCAGCTTTGTAGATCATGATGCCATAGTTGGAAGCGACTTTATCGACACCATAAGCGACAGCTTCGATTGTTTTTGCACAGCCAGCCATACTTAAGGCAGAACCGATAAGTGCTAATGAAGACATGAACTTCGTGATTTTTTTCATTTTGTGAAGTATCCTTTCTCCCTTTGCGCTAGGCAAGGGAATGAAATTCTTTAATTAGGAATTGTTTATTACTTAGGCTGTTTGCCGATGTAGGCTAAGATACCACCATCAACATATAAGATGTGACCATTGACGAAGTTAGAGGCATCAGAAGCAAGGAAGACAGCGGGACCCTGAAGATCTTCAGGAGTACCCCATCTGTTGGCTGGAGTCTTGGCTCTGATGAAGGCATCGAATGGATGCATAGAACCATCTGGCTGTTTTTCTCTGAGTGGGGCAGTCTGTGGAGTAGCGATGTAACCAGGACCGATGCCATTGCACTGAATGTTGGCTTCACCATATTCAGAGCAGATATTTCTGGTGAGCATCTTTAAGCCACCCTTAGCAGCAGCATAAGCAGAGACCGTTTCTCTACCGAGTTCAGACATCATGGAGCAGATGTTGATGATCTTACCATGACCCTGTTTGACCATGTGAGGAATGACAGCCTTAGAGCAGATGAATGGAGCGACCAAGTCGACATCGATAACCTGTCTATATTCTTCAGCCTTCATTTCGGTCATTGGAATACGCTTGATGATACCAGCGTTGTTAACCAAGATATCAAGATGGCCATATTCTTTGATGACTTCATCAACAAGAGCGACGACCTGTTCTTCCTTGGTGACATCGCAGACAAAGCCCTTAGCATCGATGCCGATCTTCTTATAGGATTCGACACCCATCTTCATCTTGTCTTCGTTTAAATCATTGAAAACGATCTTGGCGCCCATCTGAGCGTAAGCAGAAGCAATCGCAAAACCGATGCCATAAGAACCACCGGTGATCCAAGCGACCTTACCATCTAAACGGAATGCATTAGTATTCATAATAAAAAAAATCTCCTTATTTATCTAATAGAATTATACAAGCATCAGAATGAAGCAAAAAGCCATTTAAGGTAAGGCTGTGCTCAGAGAACAAAAAAATTTGATAGCGCAACCAAAAAGACCCCTTTACATAGTAAAGAGGCCAAAATTTTCTTTTCAGTTTCCTATTTTACTTCTTTATTTTCACTTGCTGCTTCTTCTTTTAAGGAAGGCTCATCGGTGTTAGTTTCCTCTGCGTCACTTTGCTTAGGTGTGGTAAAGAGCGTATGGATATTGGCATGCGGACCAATGGCAATAATGACATCACCATCTCTGATAATCGTGTCTTTATTGACGGTGATAGAAGTGTTGAAACGTTTGATCTTCAAAACTGTGATGAAGTATTTTGAACGGATGACAGTCTCACAAAGCGGTTTATTTCTCAAGATATCAGGAACCGTATGACATTCAATTTCCGCCATGGCATCCTGACCATAGTTATCGATGTAATGAATGGTGTTCTGACTACCGATTTTCAAGGCGGTGGCATAGGCAGTTCCATTAGCAGGAGAGAAGAGATTATGAATGACCTGACGAGAACCGAAGACTAAGACAAGATCACCTTTTTGAATGATGGTGTCCTTGTTGATTTCTAACACTCTGTTTTTACGTTTGACCATCATGACGTTGATATTGTATTTGGCTTTCAGAGCGATTTCTGCTAAAGACTTATCTTCCATGAAATCCGGAATCTTGTTGAACAAGACTTCCACGATAGCTTCTTTACCATAATTATCTAATAAGGTTAAGACGTTATAACGAGAATCTAATTTAAATATCTTCTTGGCTAACCACTCAATCAAAGCATTGATGCCTCTGTTGACCGGTGGAATCTTACTGATCAATAACAAAGCGACAGCAATACTGATGATTAAAATGACAACCACTAAAGATTCTTCTGCTTGCTGGGTGTTTAAAGAGACGAAGATGTTGATCAGCAAACCGATGATGACCACATTGAAGATCATACCGGTAACCATGGCTGCTAAAGCGATGTTTCTTCTTCTCTTATCAAAAGTGATGATTTCTGATTCTGAAGTGGTAAAACCAACACCAGTAATCAGAGAGACAACCTGAAAACGAGCCTTTTGACGGCTTAAGCCTGTCATTATGAACAAGGTCATATAGATCTTGATCAAAGCAAGATAAATAAGAAGGATGATAACCATGATTAAAATGGCGTTGATAAAATTCATATGGTTGATTCCTCCTTGTTTTTACTATTACCTATTATAAAGGATAAAAAAGAACAATAGGGAATGAATTTTGCTTATTTGACAAAAAACTTTTTCTTGACTTGTCTTAATACAGTTAATACAATTAATACAGACATGACATTTTTTGGAAAAGAACCGATATATATCCAAATTGCTAACTACTATAAAAAACTGATCATCGCCGGAGCATATCACTACCAGGATATGCTTCCATCCGTCAGAGAAGTCGCTTTGGAACTGATTGTCAATCCCAATACAGTTCAAAGGGCTTTTAGTAAATTGGAAGAAGATGGTTTTGTTATAGCCATTCCAAAAAAAGGATATTTTGTCGCATACGAGAGCAAATCAGTTGATAGAAACGTGCCGATAAGAAAAGCGCTGGAGTCGTTAATAGAGCAAGGGTATTCATTAAAGGAAATAAAAAGTGTTGTAAAGGAAATGGAGGAGGAATAATACCATGCTGGAAATTAATTCACTATCAAAATCTTTCGCGGATGTCAAAGCAGTTTCATCTCTTACGTTAAACATCAAGCCCGGTATCAATGGTCTTGTCGGTGAAAACGGCGCTGGTAAATCGACACTCTTGAGAATCATCTCCGGTGTCATCAGAGCAGACGAGGGTGATGTCAAGATTGACGAGTATCCTTGTGAAAGCAAAGAAGCCAAGGCCAAAGTCTTCTTCTTACCTGATGATCCTTATGCACCAAGAAGATACAACATCAAACAGGTAGTGGATTTCTATTCCAATTTCTACGATATCGACATACACAAGTTCAATGACATTCTTTCCCGTCTTGAACTTCCGGATAACAAAAGAGTCACCGACTTTTCCAAGGGTATGAAACGACAGCTTTTCTTAGCCTTGGCGATGTCGATCAAATGTGACTATCTCCTTTTAGATGAAGCGTTTGATGGTATCGACCCTGTCACATTAGATCTCATCAAACAGGAATTGATCCGTTTGACCGAAGATGAAAACAAGACGATTGTCATCGCTTCCCACAACATCGAATCCCTGACTCAGTTAGCCGATCACTTCATCTTATTATATAAGGGTAAACTCTCTACTCAGGAAGAAATTTCCGATATCGGTAACGACTTGGTCAAATATCAGATTTTAACGAAACACACGCTCACTGAACAATCTTTGATCAGCTGTGGTATTGATGTGGTTTCGCTTAAAAAAGTAGGTTCTTTATATAACATCGTCGCTTTGAATGATGAAGAGATTGAACATAAACTGGTTGATTTATATCAGCCTTCATTATTAGAGAAGATTCCATTAGATCAAGACGAAATCGTCACGATGGAAATGCTTTTGGCTAGAAAAAAGGAATTAGGACATGACAAATAGCAAATTCTTTCGTTGGCAGTTAAAAGAATGGTTTCCGTTATTCGGTCTAGTTTTACTTCCTCTCTTGAGAATCGTACCGCAATGCTTCCAGATGCCTTTCACAAATACGATCACTGCCGAAGCCCTCACTTTTATCGTTTTTCTCTTCTCGTTTTTGGAAGCCAGTATTCTTCCACTGATGATTTTTACCTATCGTTGGTCTAAAAAGAGTGCGGATACGTTTTTACAATTGCCTTGTAATGAGGGTGAAATCAAGAAGACGAGAACATTGATTCTTCTCTTGATAGTCCTTTCCCACTATCTTCTTTTGACCATCATCACTGATATTGCTATCATCGTCTCCTCATTTAGTGAAAAGAGTGCAGTCTACCAGTCTATCAATGTGGGTTATCTCTTCTTAAGTAACTTCATTTTCTTGGTGATGACGTTTGCTCAGTTTTCTGTCACTTACTTCTTCTGCTATCGCGGAAACAATTTAATTCAAAGTATCGTTTATCTTGTGGTAGGATCACTGCTACTTAGTTCTATCATTTCTGGTACATTGGGGTATATTGCCATATTCAGCGGCAATCATATCGTTCCCGCTTCTATTGGTACAACTTCTAGTTACACTTATTTCTCTCCGGCTGTCTTATACTACTCTATCACGGTGATGATTTATAAAATCGATGGTGTCAATTGGGGTAATCCACAACTGATTTCTCTTTTTTATTTCATCTTGACAATCATCGTTGGTCTAGCTGCCAGCATTTATACCTACTTGAGCAAAGAACCTTCTGGTGATACGGCTGGTTTACAAGAACCTCGTTCCACTTTTGATAAGATTTTAATTCATGCAACTTATTTCTTCAGCGCTGGTGTGTTTTTAAGCCAATCAGCCGAAAAAGTAATCCATGTCATCTCATTAGCTTTTGTTGCTGCTCTTTACTATACCTTGCTGGTTTTTGTTCATCACACCATTCATTTCTCCAAAAGAACCTACATCACTTTCGCATCGCTTGTCCTCTTTAGCATGGTCATAGCCTTTACGAGGTAAACGTTATGAAACTTAGAAAATATATTGCTTGGGAACTTAAAGAATTGATTCCTGTCATACTGGTTACTTTCATCTTCATCATGATTCTAGGCTTAAATTCTGTTCTTAGTAGTGGTAGTGGCATTCACATGGGAAGTGACGACTCTTATATTGACCCAAATTCCCTGATACCTAATTTCACGGTTGTAGGTTTGATTCTATCAACAGTCGCCCCTTTATACGTAAACTTCTACCGTCATAACAAACGCAAGACTGATATGTTGAATGCGATTCCTGCGGAAAGTCGAACCATTCGAAGAACCAGAATCATTATCGCTTTGGCTATCATCCTAACCATTCTTATTGTCAGCTTTTCTCTCACGCTGGCTGTGCAAGGAATTCATGTCGCACAATTGATGACACACTATTCTTTAACCAAAAACACCATAAACTATTTCCATTATTACCTTGTCTTTGACATACTTCTTCTCTTCTGCACGGCAAATTACTTCATCAATCTATTCTTCGCATCCATAGCGACAGAATTTCTAGATTCCATACTTGCGATTGTCTTTGGTCAGATTATCCTTGGTGGCTTTGTTCTGACTTGTATAACGATGTTTGATTACCAACATCTAGCCCCTTATCTCTATCCAAATTTCTCTGTTATTGAAGCGGGATACATTGTCATAGAGAAATTTAATCCCTTAATAAAAGATACGCTATGGCATCCCTATTTTGCGCCAGTCGATCTTGTCTGTACGATTATTTTCTTCTTATTGAGCATCGGTGGATTTGTCTATTGCTGGAATATCAAAGAACCTAGCGGTGAACAGGCAGGAAGACCTGGTAGCAAAACCATTCTGGAGTATACACTTGCTCCGATAGCTGCATTCTCCTGTGGTATCTTATTCACCTCTTTCTTCACAATCTTTGTCAGTATTTTCTTCCCGTTAGTCGCTGTTGTTTTCTACTTTGCTGAGGTGTTATATTACCGCACCGCCAAGCTACCGAAAGAAGCTTGGATTCCAATGATTTCTGTCGGTATCTTCCTTCTGTTCATCAGCCTTTCTCACACAAGATACTATATATAATCTCCTAAGGCCTTCCCGCGACACGGAAGGCTTTTTCGTTGCGTTTTCGTATAAAAATCATATATTTTTGGAAAAATAACGATATTTCGCTATATATAAGTATTGTTTTGAAAAATTTTTAATTTTTTTGCCATCGAAAACGTTTACTATGTTATAATAGGACGAGGCACAATATGGTTAAAATTAAAGATATTGCAAAAAAATGTAACACTTCCACTGCCACCGTATCCAAAGCATTACATGATTCCCCGGAATTATCCAAAGCTACCATTGAGAAAATTAAGAAAGTAGCTAAAGAAATGGGATATATTCCAAACTTTTATGCTATGGCATTAAAGTCCAAGAAAACCTATAACATCGGTATCGTTTATTATGATGCGACTTTATATGGTAGTTTACGTCACGAATATTTCTCCTCTATTTTGGAAGCAATCAAACAGACAGCTGAGGCTGCTGGTTATTGCATCACCTTTTTAAGCCGCAACTCTACAATGTCCTACCTCGAACTTGCCAAATACAGAAATATGGATGGTGTATCTTACGTTCATCATGCA
>CACXYG010000029.1:10892-20425 GCA_902771745.1 uncultured Erysipelotrichaceae bacterium
TGAACTGGTCAATTCCAACATTCCAACGGTCACCATCGACTACATCTTCTCTTCTGCCACGGCGATCATGTCTGATAACATCGCCGGCGAAGAAAAACTGGTTGATTATGTCGCCGCTATGGGACATAGAAGAATTGCTTTCATTCATGGTGAAAACACCGATGTTACCAGAAAGAGACTCTCTGGTTTCTCTCAGGGTATGATCAAAAACGGCGTTGAAATCCGCCCAGAATACATCATCGAAGGTATCTTCCATGATCCGAAAGCTTCTGGCAGAGCAACCAAGGCCTTATTGCAGTTAGACCCTCGCCCTACTTGTATCTTCTATCCTGATGATATTTCCTTATTCGGTGGTATCACCGCCTTGAATCAGTATGGTCTGAAAATACCGGATGATATCTCAGTTGTCGGTTATGATGGTGCCAATATCACCCGAGTCTATCGTCCAACCATCACCACCTATGTGCAGAACTCTGATGAACTTGGTAAGCAGGCCGCTCAGTGCCTGATCAACGAAATTGATGATCAGTACTTCCCCATCATGCCACATTATGTCACTGGCCATGTCCAGGAAGGTGAAACGGTCAAAAAGATCAATTAACATTCAAAATGGCTAAGTCTTGAGGCTTAGCCATTTCTAGTTTCGGTAATTAAGTTTTTATAGGTGTAGAAGGAGTCTTTCTTAACACGTTTTAAACCATGTTCATAATCGATATAAACAAGACCAAAGCGTTTGCTGTAACCATAAGCCCACTCGAAGTTATCTTCTAATGACCAATAGTAATAGCCGATGACATCAATGCCATCTTTGATGGCTCTTTTTAATTGAGAGAAGTATTCCAGGATGAATTTGCTACGATTTGGATCGTGAACTTTGTCATCTTCTAGCTGATCATCATAGCAGACACCATTTTCGGAGATGACGATTGGAAGATGGTATCTCTGATAGAAGTATTTTGGTCCATAATAGAGGACTTTTGGTCTAGCTCTCAACCAATCAAAGGAAGTGATCTCTTCTTCTTTGACAAGATTTTGCATGCTGATATTACCATTCTCGTCTTTGGCAAAATAGTTACCTGAATAGATGTTGATATCGATGCGATCTGGTTTGGCTAGTTTGATCGTCATCATATCTTCTTTCGAGAAGGTGACATCTTGACTAGCTGCTAAAGCTAGATAGTCTGCTGGATATCTTCCAAAATAGAGAGGGTCAGTATAGATGACAGTGTTATAGAATTCATTTTCGTTTTTCGGACTCTCGAAGGTGTGATTGTAGCAATAATCTTCTAATTCCCTATCTTCAACAAGAGGGATGTTGATAGAGAACGTATTGACAAAGGTCACAACACATTTCGGGTTAATTCCTTTTAAGATCTGATAGGCTTTGGCATGGCATAGTAAGACGTGATGCGTAGCCAGAATCATCTCTTTTAGTGAGGCATGTATCTTAGGAGCGTGCTCTCTTCCACTATAGCCTAGACCGATGAAACACTGTGGTTCATTAAATGTGATCCAGGTCTTGATTTTATTCTTGAACTCTTTTGCGACCACTTCTACATACTTGGCATAATAATCCACAATCTCCGGGTTGGTGAATCCACCTTTATCCTGCAAGAACTGTGGTAAATCCCAGTGGTAGAGGGTGACAACAGGTTCCATACCATATTGCAAAATACAATCGACGACTCTCTGATAAAACTCAATTCCTTTATGATTAA
Organism: uncultured Erysipelotrichaceae bacterium; assembly: GCA_902771745.1. Lineage (GTDB taxonomy): Bacteria > Bacillota_I > Bacilli_A > RFN20 > CAG-288 > Enterosoma. Next base: position 12,611 of record CACXYG010000029.1, read on the forward strand.
CTCTCCCGTTTTTATCCAGGATGCGACACATCGAGAAGGAGAAACGGAAGGACTGAATACCCAGTTCTTTTGCCAACTGGATGTCTTCTTCATATCTGTGGTAGAAATCAGTGGCGATATCACCATTGCTCTTATCACTGATATTGCCATCACTATGGCTTAATGTATCCCAGATAGAAGGGAGCTTATCATCTTCTTGATAAGCCCCTTCTACTTGATAGGAAGAAATACCTGTACCAAATTCAAATTTCATGCTTTATCCTTTGACAGCACCAGAAGTGAGGTTCTTGATGATGGCTCTGGAGAAGATGAGATAGACGATGACAACTGGGATGACAGCGATGGTCAACAACATATAGATCTGACCTTTATCGAAGGTATCTGGAGAAGAGGCGGAAAGCTGAGCAATGATCAAAGGAATGGTCTTCAATTCGCGGTCGTTGATCAACATGGATGGTGTGAAGTAGTTGTTCCAGTTGCCGACATAAGCGAAGATGAACTGAACTGCCAAGGCTGGTTTGATGATCGGAAGAACAATCTTATGGAAGATACCGAGTTCTGATGTGCCATCAACACGAGCGGCTTCAATAACTTCCATTGGAAGGACGGATTCTAGATATTGCTTCATATAGAAGTAGGTGACCGGAGAAGCGATAGCAGGAAGGATAAGAATCATATAGTTATCCGTCAAGTTGTGTTCGATACAGAACATGACAAGACCCATGGCAGCAACCTGCGTTGGAATCATCATGATGGCGAGAATGAAGGTCTCAATAATCTTTCTACCTTTGAAGCGATAGATGTGAGTAGCAAAGGCGGTCAAGGCGGAGAAATAGACCGTCAATGTGGCATTGACCAAAGCGATTAAAATAGAGTTGAGAACGCCACGAAGAAGAGGGATGTTCTGATTTGCGAATAAGTTTCTCCAGTTGGTAGCAAAGTAGGTACCAAACCACCAGTGGAAACCTTTCATGATATCAGGAGAAGAGTGAGAGCAATTGACTAAAAGGATATAGAATGGGAAGAGACAGACAATCGTTAAGAGAATCAAAATGATATAGACGACAGTTCTATGAACGGCCAAAGAGACCTTTTCATTTTTTAACTTCTTTTCTTTGACAGTGGGAAGTTTAACAGCTTGAGCTTTACTCATGGTTGTTTCCTCCTTCATTGATAGGTTCGCTGACCTGAGCGTCTTTCAGCCATCTCATTCTGGCCTTACGAGCTCTGGCTTCCTGCTTGATGACGTTGTTGGTTGGAATCATAACCTTGAAGATGATGATGGATAAGACACCAGTAAGCAAGAACAAGAGAACAGAGACAGCGCCCGCCACACCATAATTCTTACTAGAAGTGATAAGACTATATAAGTACATCATAATGGTCATAGCAGACTGATCTGGGCCACCCTTAGAGGCGGTGTAGATCTGCGCGACATCGAATAACTGAATACCACCGATAAGAGAGGTGATGAGAACATACACGAAGATAGGAAGTAATAATGGGAAGGTGATATGCCAGAAGGTCTTGGTACCCGAAGAGCCATCAAGACGAGCGGATTCAAAGATTGACTCATCGATGCCCATGATACCAGACATCAACAAGATGGTCGTATTACCAAACCACATCAACCAGTTGATAAAGGCGATGATACCTCTTGTCCAACCTGCCGATTCGGCAAACTTGATTGGGGATAAGCCCAAGGATCCTAAGATTTGATTGACAGGACCAGTCAAGGAGAAGAGCATTAAGAACAACATACCAAACGCGCTGGCCATGACTAAGTTTGGCATATACATGACGGCTTTGAAGAAGCCGCCCATTTTCAATTTCAATCTCGCATCTGTAAACCAGATTGCTAATAATAAAGAAATGATAATTTGAGGAATAAAACCACAAATCCAAATCAGCATTGTATTACCGAAATACTTCCAAGTATAGGAATCGGATAAGACTTCTGCATAATTGGCAAAGCCATTAGGATTTGGACCGACTTGAATAAGTCCGCCTTGACCATAGTAGTATTCTGTAAAGGAGAAGACAATCGTCTGAATCAATGGATAAAAAGAGAAGACGGCGAAGATGACAAAGAACGGAATCAAGAAGATATAGCCATACTTGCCATAAGAGACCATCTTATGTCTCTTCTTGTTGGCTTTGACACCAGTAAACTTTTCCTTCACCTTCCACAACATCTGACCAAACCAGTTCAGATTGGCAAAGTTATCATCAACCTGTTCTTCTTCTAATCCTTCAACAAGAACATCTTTGATATTCTCGTTGTTTTCTGGTGGAGTCATGTTTTTTTCTTGGTTTTCCATATCATGACCTCCTAGAAGAGAGCTTCTTCAGTTTCAGGATTGAAGAGATGGACTCTCTTTTGGCTAAAGTTGACTGTGACCGTATCACCAGTCTGAATGTTCTTGTCACTTGGGAATCTCGCGACCATATCAATACCACCAAATGGGGCGTGGATATAGTATTCGTTACCAAGAAGTTCCGCTAAGCGAACAGTAACAGTGAAGTTAGCATCCGGATGTTCACTGCCTCTTACACTATCGGCATTGTGAATATTCTCCGGGCGTAAACCTAAAATGACGTGTTCAGGAATGACCTTACCGGCGAGAAGTTCATCAGGAATACGTAAAGTTTCACCACTGGCGAAGGTGACAACACCATCCTTATAAGTGACATCAAAGAAATTCATACTTGGAGAGCCGATGAAACCAGCGACAAACTTGTTGACTGGATGATTGAAGACTTCAATTGGTGTACCGATCTGCTGGACATAACCATCTTTCATAATGACGATACGAGATGCCATTGTCATAGCTTCTGTCTGGTCATGAGTAACATAGATGGTAGTAGCATTGAGTTTACGATGTAAGGAAACAATTTCACTTCTCATCTGGACTCTGAGTTTGGCATCCAAGTTACTTAATGGTTCATCCATGAGGAGGACTTTTGCATGCTTGACGATTGCACGTCCTAAAGCGACTCTCTGTCTTTGACCACCAGATAAGGCTTTTGGCTTTCTATCCAAGAGAGTTTCAATCTGTAAGATCTTGGCTGCAGCCATGACACGTCTATCAATTTCAGCCTTGTTGAGATGCATGATCTTCAACGGATAGGCTAAGTTATTGTAGACAGTCATATGTGGATATAAGGCATAGGACTGGAAGACCATAGCGATACCTCTATCCTTCGGGGCGACATCGTTCATGTAGTCGCCATCGATGAATAAGTTACCACCAGAGATATCTTCTAAGCCGGCGATCATACGGAGGGTAGTAGATTTACCACAACCGGATGGGCCGACAAAGACGATGAATTCATGCTGCTTGATATCGATGGAGAAATCATGAACAGCGTGGAAGCCATTATCATAGATCTTATTGATGTTCTGTAAGGCGACATAGACACCCTCAGGGGCATCTTTGCCTAACTCTTCATCTCTCTTTTTGGCTTCATCCTGAAGCTTTTTACCTAAGGCTTTGGCTTCTCTTTCCTGCTTTTTCTTTTCAAAATAGTTTTTGAATGGATTTTTGCTCGTTTTCTTTTCTTCAGACATATCCGTGTCCTCCTAAAGGTTAATTTCAACTGTGTTGTCGTCTAAGCACTGCTCAGCACATAACAGATTTCCTTCTACTTTCTTACCATTGAGCTTCATCTCATAAGGTAAGCCATTGTGATGAATGCTGATATGGAATTTCTTGTTGCGGTAGAGTCGTTCAATCTTCACTTCCTTCATCTCACGAGGTAAGCAAGGTTTAATTCGTAAGCCATCATAATCAGGTCTTACGCCAAGGATACCTTCACTTAAAGCGACAAAGGACCAACTTGCCGAACCGGTCAACCAGGAATTCTTCGCTCTACCATATTGTTTGGAATAACGTCCGGCGATCATCTGAGAGTAGACATAAGGTTCGGTTTGATGAATGTCGGAGATATCTTCAATATAAGCAGGTGCGTTCCTCTTATATAAGTCAAAGGCTTCTTGAGCCATCTCTTCTTCACATAAGGCAAGGGTCAACCAAGGATTGTTGTGATTGAAGACTGATCCGTTTTCCTTAGTTCCTTCTGGATAAGAGGAAATCTCACCATATTCAGGATAGTATTGACTATATGGTGGATAGAGAATCTCACATCCATAATCATCAAGAAGGTATTTCAGAGAACTGGTTACCGCCTTCTTGCCTAAGCCCTGTTCTTGACCGATACGGGCAAGAGTACAGAAGCCTTGAGGTTCAATGAAGATCTTTCCTTCCTTACATTTGGAAGAACCAAGTTCATGAGAGTAAGCGTCATAAGCGCGAATAAAGTAGCCGCCCTCATAATCGAAACCATACTTGATTGTATTCGCTTCAATTAATTTAACATACTCTAATATATGGTTTCCATCCGTACTTTTGTTTAAATGTAAAGTTAAATCAACGAATTCTTTACCATATTTGACAAACATACCAGCGATGAAGACGCTCTCTGCTTTGTGGGTGTCATTGTTTTCCACTGTCTGGAAGGATTCACCATCTGTCAAAGAGAAACAGTTGAGATTTAAACAATCATTCCAGTCCGCTCTACCAATCAAGGGTAAGCCATGAGGACCGAGGTTATTGATGGTGTAGTTCAAAGAGATGAGAAGATGATCATAAAGAGTCTTTTCGCTGCCGGGTTTATTATCAAACGGGACCATCTCATCAAGAATAGAATAGTCACCGGTTTCTTTGATGTAGGCACAAACTGCACCGACCAACCATAACGGATCATCATTGAAGCCAGAACCGATATCCGCATTACCTCTCTTGGTTAATGGCTGATACTGATGATAAGTGGAGCCATCTTCAAACTGAATCGAGGCGATATCGATGATTCTTTCTCTGGCCTTTTCTGGAATCATATGGACAAAGCCGAGTAAATCCTGACATGAATCTCTAAAGCCCATACCTCTACCAGTACCGGTCTCAAAGTAGGATGCACTTCTCGACATCATGTAAGTGACCATGCACTGATACTGGTTCCACATGTTGGCCATACGGTTGAACTTCTCATCACCCGTTTCCACCTGGAAGTGAGCGAGCAATTCGTTCCAGTATTCTTTTAATTCCGCAAAGGCTTTATCCACATTGGCAACATCATCATACTTGGCAATCAGCTGTTCCGCCTTCGTTTTGTTGATGATACCTTTGGAGATGAACTTTTCTTCTTGCTTGTTTTCCATAAAGCCAAGCATGAAGATGAGGGTTTGTTTTTCACCTGGCTTTAAATGAAGGTTAAGCTGATGAGAGGCGATGGGATAACAATCAGAGACAAGAGAGTTATAAGAGGTCCCTTCTAAGACCGCTTTTGGTGAATCAAAGCCATTTTCTAAACCTAAGAAGGTGTTTCTATCGGTATCAAAGCCATCATGTTTTCTCGAGACGTGATAGAAGGCATAATGATTTCTTCTTTCACGATATTCCGTCTTATGGTAGATGGTAGAATCATCTACTTCAACTTCTGCGATGTTGAGATTTCTCTGATAGTTGTTGGCATCATCAACAGCGTTATATAAACAGAACTCCACCACACCATATAAAGAGATATCTTTTTCTTCACCAGAAGTATTGATGATTTCGATCTTGTTGATTTCACAACTGTCCTGAAGTGGAACAAAAGCAGTCAAGGTAACATCAAGATCATTCTTCTTAGCCTGGAAGATAGAATAAGAGAGACCATGTCTGCACTGATAGAAATCAAGTTGGGTCTTACAAGGAAGATAACCGATGTTGAAAACGGTGTTATTTTCCTTGATATAGAAGAATCTACCAGAGACATCACGCGGGACATTATTATAACGATAACGCGTGATTCTTCTGAGCTTGGCATCCTTATAAAAAGAATATCCACCCAAGGTATTGGAGATCAAAGAATGAAAATCATTCACACCAAGATAATTGATCCATGGAAGTGGAGTGTGAGGGGTTTCAATTACATATTCCCTATTTTTATCATCAAAATGTCCATATTTCATAAATTTACCTCCAATCGACTGCAAATTTTAACGTTTTCAGGCTTTTGACTGCGCGAAAACGATTTCGCTTATCAGCAATTAGTATAAAGATTTGACAAAAAAAAGCAACAGCAAAAAAAATTTTTTTGGGGAAATTTGCCCATAAATAAGAATTATTTATTCTTATTTCAACAAAACAAAAAAAGTTTTCGTAAAATTTTGACAAATTTGGGGCAAGGAAATACAATACTTGCGAAATCGATTACGAAAGCACTTACAACCTGATAGATGTCGATTCACCAGGCATGTAAAGGGCAAACCTGAAGCAGAGGCCCAAAATCATCCGCTTCACAAACATAGAGTAAAAATAACGGAGGTAAAAAAACAATGAAACGTAATTTATTTTCTCTATTAGGCGCTGTTGCCATGATGGCTTCCTTAGTTGGTTGCGGTGGTGAAAGTTCTACTGTTGCAGAAGAAGGTAAGGTTATCAACATCTGGTGTTGGAATAATGAATTCCAGTCTAGATTCAACGACTATTATCCAGGAGTTCAGACCGTTGAAGGTAACACCACTACTTTAAAGAATGGTAAGAAGGTCAACTTCATCATTCACGCCAACGATAACAATGGTTATCAGATTCCACTTGATGCCGCTTTAAAGAAACAGGAAACCGCTCCTGCTGATGAAAAGATTGATATCTTCTTAATGGAAGCTGACTATGCTCTTAAGTATGTCGCTACCGATTATACTCTTGATGTCAACAAAGATATCGGTTTAACTGATTCCGATACTGCTAATATGTATGACTACACCAAGACCATCGCCAAGGATTCCAAGGGTGCCTTAAAGGGTGTTTCCTGGCAGGCTACTCCAGGCCTTTATGCCTTCCGTTCTGATTTAGCCGCTCAGATCTGGTCTGATTATCCAGCCGATCCAGCCGATAGTGATTCCGCTAGTGAAAAAGCTAAGAAGACTGCCGCTCAGGCCGCTTTCGTCCAAACCAAGTTAAGCGATTGGAACAAATTTGATTCTGTTGCCGCCGCTGCTAAGGAAAAGAACGTCAAGATGGTCTCCGGTTATGATGATATGTATCGTGTCTTCTCCAACAACGCCAAGAATTCTTGGGTTGACGCTTCTGGTAAGGTCACCATCGATTCCGCCATCAAGGATTGGGTTAAGAAAGAAAAAATCTATGCCACCGAAGGTTATTCCGGTTCCACTCATTTATGGGATGATTCCTGGGCTAAGGATCAGGGTCCAGAAGGCTCTGTCTTAGGCTTCTTCTATTCCACTTGGGGTATCAACTTCACCTTATCTGGCAACTCTTTAGCCACTCCTGTCGATGAAAAGGGTAAGACTGCTGCTGAAATCGCCGCTGCCAAGAAGAACAACGGTTTATATGGTAAGTACAGAGTTTGTGAAGGTCCTGCCTCCTATTATTGGGGTGGTACTTGGATTGCTGCCGCTAAGGGTACTGATAACGTCTCCGATATCAAAGACATCATGTTAAAGCTCACCTGCGACAAGGATATCGCCAAGAAGATCACTACCGATACTCAGGACTACACCAACCACAAAGCTGCCATGAACGAAATCGCCAATGATGCTAACTTCGGTTCCGACTTCTTAGGTGGCCAGAACCACATTAAGTTATTCGCTTCTTCCGCTGCTAACATCAAGTTAGCTGGTATGTCCGCTTATGACCAGGGCTGCAACGAACAGTTACAGAACGCTATGAGAGACTACTTCGCTGGTACTGCTGACTATGCTAAGGCCTATGAAAACTTCGAAAAGCAGGTCAAGACCTTATATCCAGAAGTCAA
>CACXYG010000030.1 GCA_902771745.1 uncultured Erysipelotrichaceae bacterium
AGAATGCCTTTGCTGCCAATGATGAAATCTTAGCCCAGTCGGTGAAGACGGTCACGGATTTGATTTTGGTTCATGGCGTCATCAACCTCGACTTTGCCGATGTCAAGGCCACCCTTGCTGGTAAGGGTCTCTCCCTTATCGGTATCGGTTATGGTGAGGGTGAAAATAAAGCCATTGATGCAGCCACTAACGCCATCAATTCCCCACTTCTAGAAACTTCCATCCGCGGTTCCAGAAGCATGATCATCAACATCACCGTTGGTGATGATACCACCCTGGATGATGTTCAATACGCCATCAACTACATCACCGAATCTGCTGGTGGCAGAGAAAATGATGTCAACATCATCTTCGGCGTGCAGAATGATGAATCCTTCCATTCCAAGATGAAGATTGCCATCATTGCCACCGACTTTGAAAAAGAGATCGATATGGAGCAGTCGGAGACGGCCTATAACAGAAGTATCACTTCTCCAGCCGCTCGTGTTGCCACCCCTGTCATCAAGGAAGAACCTGTCAACACCATCAAGAAACCAGAACCGGTCAAATCCCAGGTCAAAGAAGAGATCAAGGAAGAAAGAGAATCCTCTGTCTTACCAGATTACTTACGTGACTTCTTTGCCGATGAGAGTGAACCGGTCAAACCACAGACGGAGATCACTGGTCAATTACAGGACCGTGACCCTACCACTACCTTTAATTCTGTAAGTGCGAATAGTGATGACGATGATGAAGATGATGCCATTGTCATCGACCGTAAGATCTAGAAAGGAGCTATCTATGACTCTAGAAGAATTCAAAAAGATTTCCCAAGAAGAAATCAATAAAGCCAATGAGGAAATCACCACTGTCAGTGATGAACAGACCTTAAATAACTTCAAGGGACGCTTCCTTGGTAAGAAGTCCCATTTAACCGACTTCTACGCTTCCATGCGCGATGTCGTCAAAGAAGAAAAGAAGGATTTTGGTATCGCCTTAAATGATTTAAGAGCGAAGTTACAGTCCTTGTTTGACGAGAAGGAAGCTGCCTTCCGTCAGGCCAAGTTAAATGCCCGTTTGGAAAAAGAAAAGGTTGATATCACCCTTCCTGGTTATAACAACACGTTGGGAAGTAAGCATCCATTTTATGCGGTTGTCGATGATGTCACCGACTTCTTCTTAGGCCTTGGCTATACGGTTGCGGATGGTCCGGAAGTCGAATCTGACCGCAACAACTTTGAATTGATGAACATCCCTAAGGATCACCCCGCTCGTGATATGCAGGATTCTTTCTCCATCAATGACAACACCATCTTAAGAAGTCATACTTCTTCGGTTCAGGCTCGTGTCTTAGCCGCCGCTCAGGGTAAAGGCCCGATCAAGGTCATCTGCCCAGGTAAGGTCTATCGTAGAGATAATGATGCTACCCACTCTCACCAGTTTGGTCAGATTGAAGGTCTTGTCATCTCCGAAGATGCGACCTTTGCCAACCTTCTTGAAACTTTGACTTTACTCTTACGTCACCTCTTTGGTGAAAAGCGAGAAGTCAGATTCCGCCCATCCTTCTTCCCATTTACCGAACCGAGTGTCGAAGCGGATATCTCTTGCTTTGAATGTAACGGTAAGGGCTGCTCTTTATGTAAGCATACCGGCTGGATTGAAATCTTAGGTTCTGGTATGGTCAATCCAAACGTGTTAAGAATCAACGGTTTTGATGATAAGAAGTACCAGGGTTTTGCCTTTGGTATCGGTATTGATAGAGTCGCCATGCTCAAATATGGCATCGATGACATCAAGCGTTTCTACACCAACGATGTCCAGTTCATCGATCAGTTCAGAAAGGAGTAAGGCCATGTTATTTTCATACAAAGAATTATCTCGTTTGGTCGATTTGTCATCTTTTACCCCCGAAAGCTTACGCGAAAGATTAACCTTCGCTGGTTTTGAAGTGGAAGGTATGGAGAAGATGGCCCAGGCCAGCAAGCTTGTCATCGGTCATATCTTGACTTGTGAGGCTCATCCTGATAGCGATCACCTTCATTTATTGACTGTGGATTGTGGCTCTGAGGGTATTTTAGATATCGTCTGTGGTGCGCCAAATGCCAGAAAAGACTTAAAGGTCATCGTCGCTTTGATCGGTTGTGAGCTTCCTGCCCTTGGCGAGACCATCAAGAAGGGTTCTATCCGCGGTAAGGAAAGTAACGGTATGTGCTGCTCCTTACTGGAACTTGGCGTTTCTAAAGATGCCCTTGATGAAAAGTCTCCATCCTTAACCGGCATTGAAGAATTACCAGCGGATGCTCCTGTTGGCGAACATAACGTCTTAGAGTATCTCGCTTTGGACGATACCATTTTGGATATCAACGTCCTTGCCAATCGTCCTGATTGTCTTTCCTACATCGGTATGGCAAGAGAAATCTCTTCTCTCACCGGTGCTAAGTTAAATCCTGTTCCGGAATTCAAGAACACCTATAAGGATGAAGTCATCAGTGAAACCTTAAGTGAGAAGTGCAACCGTTTTGACCTTCTTTCTATCCGCAACATCGTCTGCAAGAAAGAAACTCCTCTTGCTATCCGCAGAGTCTTACTTGCCAATGGTGTCCGTTCTCTTGATCCGATCGTCGACCTTGGTAACTACGTCATGCTTCTTTCTGGTCAGCCATTCAACATGTATGATGCTGATGCCAACGCCTCTCATAAATACGTCTGCAGAGACGATTTGGAGGGTAAATTTACCTGTTTTGATGGTAAAGAAGTCGATTTGATCAAAGGTGACTTGGTCATCTGTGATGGTGAGAATCAAGCCTTATGTCTTGCTGGTGTCATGGCTGGTGATAAGGCTAGTGTCACTACCTCTACTAAGAACATCGATGTCGAAGCGGCAATCTTCTATCATGCCAATATCCGTCATACCTGCAATCGTTTAGGTATGTCTAGTGCTTCTAGTCAGTTATTTGCTAAGGAAAGAAATCCTAAGATGATTGAAGAAGCCTTAGCGATCTTGATTGATGTCTTACCAGAGTTCTTCGAGTCCTATGAAGTCACTTCCTATCATTCTGATAACAAGGCTGAAACTTCCAAAAAGCCATTTGAATTCTCTTATGAAACCTTGAATAAGAGACTTGGCTCCAGCTATACCAAAGAAGAAATCGATGCGGTTTTAGACGCTTATCGTGTAAATAGAGTCGATGAGAATCATCTTCTTGCTCCTATTGACAGAGTCGACTTGAATGAGCAGTGTGATATCGATGAAGAAGTCTTCCGTTATTATCCTGCTAGCAAGATCAACCCATCCTTGGATCATTTCCCCATCACCCATGGTGAACTGACCCCTGCTCAGAAGATGAAGAAAGAACTTCGTGAACTGCTTGTCAGCCGTGGTTTTGAAGAGATCTTATCTTTCACCCTCATCAGTGAAAAAGAAGACCAATCCATCCGTGTCTTCAACAAGGATGAGTCTTATAGAATCGTCAATCCGATGACCAAAGATCATGAAATTGTCAGAAGCGACCTTCTTCCAAGCATGATTGCGACGATCAACTACAACGTCGCTCATCAGAATGGTGATTTAGCCTTATATGAAATCTCTGATATCGATACACCAAAAGGCAACAAACTCTACCTCTCCATCGGTTTAAGAGGTGGAAAAGCCTTATCGGAGAAGTTCAAGGTCAGAGAATATGACTTCTTCGATATGAAGGGTGTCATCGAAGCCATCTTTGCCAAACTCGGTATCACTCCTACTAGATATCGTCTTGCTTACTCCAATAACGAACAGTTCCATCCAAAAGCCAGTGCGGATATCTTCATGGGTAAGGATAAGGTTGGTACCTTTGGTCAGCTTCATCCAAACTTCAGCAAAGATAAACTTCTCGTTGCGGAACTTGACCTTGGATACTTATTCAACCTCAAGGGCTTAAAGACCAAATTCAGCTCCTTTAACAGCTATCCGATGGTCAGAAGAGACCTCTCCTTCAAGATGAATGACAAGGTCACATATGCCCAGTTGAAGAAGCAGATCCTCTCTATCAAGAACAGCTACGTCAAGGAAGTGGACTACTTTGATGACTTCACCGATCAATTCACCGGCGAAAGATTCCTCGGTGTCTCTCTCCTGATGGGTAAAGAAGATGGTACCTTAAACGATGTGGAGATCAATTCTGCCTTAGAAGCCGTCAAGAACGGCATCAAAGCCAATCTTGGTTTGACCATCAGAGGTGAGTAATATGGCCATCAATGAAAATAGAATCCCGTTTGATGTCAGGGATTATTCTCATTCCAGCCATGATGAATTCGATATCGATGAATTCCAGTTCACCGAAAGTGAACACAAATACTTACCTAACTTCGTCGATATGGGTGACGCTTATATTCATGTTGAAGTCTTAAATGCCATCTCTATGATGACGCTTACCCTTACTTTAGAGGGTGCCTGTCATTTAAAAGATGAGCATGATGGCTCAATTATTGAATATGAACTAGAAGATAGCGTTGATGTCATCATCGCTCCTGAGAGTGAAGAAGATAACGATATCGAACCAGACGAAGATGGTGTCTATGATTTAAGAGGTAGTATCTTAGCCTTGCTATTTGACGCCATTCCCAAGAACTACTCTGAGACGCCATTAGAATCCTATCAGAAGGATAACTACACCGTCATGTCGCAAGAAGAATACATGGCTTCTAAAAGCCATGCGCCAAGCGCCTTTGACGATTTAGATCTAGACGATTATCCTGATCAAGAAGACTAAAAATAATAGGAACGATCCTTTAAAAGGAGGGTTCCTGTTTTTTTATCCTTTAATATTTATTCATAAATTAGAAAAGACCCAGTTCCTGACCTGGGCCTTTACTATAGCAACGATAATGGACAATCGTTACTGAACAAAAGGAGATTATTGACGCAGGAAATCACCTGTTTCAATCGTTATCAGCGGTGTTTTGATACTTCAAGTAAGTATCATCGGAGTTTTCTAAAAGATCGATCTGAACCGTGTAGTTTTCGATCTTCTTGGTAAGGACTTTATTCTCATTGGAGACATGGAATAAAACGATAGATAAGAAAGCCGTGCAGACCACAGTGAAGCAAGAGATGCTCATCATGGCGCAGAAAAGACGGTGTGTAGGCTTCTTAACGTTGGTGCGGGTAACACGATCTTTCATATGCTTATATCCTTTCCAGAGCTCTAAGAATACTAGGTTTTGCCCTATTATTTTTTGAGATTTCCTCTTCTGTTGGTACTAATGGTTTCTTGGTAAGAGCGATGAAGCCAGAACCATTATTGTCTCTACGATATTTATCGATGTGATTGTTGTTGGTCACTTCTTTAAATGCGTCTTTGACAACTTTATCTTCTTCACTGTTGAAGGAGATGATGACAAGTCTTCCGTTGGGGTTGAGGAAGTTGATGGCTTTCTTAAGACCAGTTTTCAACTGTTCGATTTCGCCATTGACTTCATAACGTAAGCCAAGGAAGAACTGTTTTGCAGGGTGTCCCTCCTTGTGGAGGAACTTTGAAGGGAGTGAAGATTTGATGATGTCGACCAGTTCGAAGGTGGTATCGATGGTTTTCTCTTGTCTGACTTTCAAGATCTTCTTAACGACAGGGTAGTAACATTCACACTCGCCAAGTTCTTTGAACACTCTGATCAATTCTTTTTCAGAGTAGGTGTTGATGACAATCTTGGCAGTGAGATGATCGTCTTGATTCATTCGCATGTCTAACGGGGCATCATATCGATAGGAGAAGCCACGTTCTGGATCATCGAATTGAGGAGAGGAGACGCCAATATCCATAAGGATGAAGTCGGCTCCAGGGATGCTGGTTTTAAGTAAATCCGTGGCATCTTTGAATTCGGCATGGAGGTAATGAAGGTCTACTTTATTGGAATAGGAGAGAAGATAGCCTTTGCAATAGTTGAGTGCATCTTCATCTCGATCGATTCCATAGAAGGAAGAACCTTTGCGAAGAACTTTTAAGATCTCGCCGGCATGTCCACCTCTTCCGAGTGTCATGTCGACATAAGTAAGTTTTTTGTTCTTAGGAACGAAGGAGAGCACTTCATTTAACATGACAGGGGTGTGTTCGTTGTATTTCGTAGCCATATTAATTAAGATTCAACTCCATAGCATCTTCCGAGAAGGTGGATTCGGCTGCTTCAGCATTGGAAGCGAATATTTCACTATCCCAGATTTCCAGATGGTCGAACATGCCTACGACCACTACCTTTTTGCCTACCTTAGTCTTTAGAGCTAATGGCTTGGGAAGCAGGATACGATTATGGGAATCGATCTGGACTGAGAAGGTGTTACTCAAGAAAGTTCTTTTGACTTGTCTGGCTTTTGGATCAAAGTCGTTGAGATTGGTGATCTTCTTGGCTCTTTCGAGATAGATTTCTTCAGGATAGATTTCGATGCAGCCATCCATACCAAGTGAAGCGTAACAAGTGGGGCCTTTGAATTCATCGCGGAAAAGGGAAGGTAATACGAGCCTTGATTTATCGTCGATGGCAAGGTCTTTTTGTCCGTAAAACATATTCTTGTACCACTTTCACCCACAATTATACACTTCTCTCCCATTTCTTTCAAGATAAGATGGAAAAATTGTGCATTTTATTCCATTAAAGAAATAATAAAGAAAGAAAAAAGCCCGTAAATACGGGCTTTTAACTTGCTGGGGAGAATGTGGTAGTAAAGTGGGAGAAAAATATCAAAAGTGGGAGATATTTAATAAAACTTAAAAGGAGACCCCGAAGAGTCTCCTTGAATTTTTAGTAGTTACGAGTAACCTGTCTTTCCTTGATATCTTTTTCGATGATCTTGACAAACTCGTTTTCAGCAACCGTCTTAGAATCCATATGACCATAGAGACGATAGGTGACATTCTTGCTTTCGGCTTCTTTGTTACCGATGACAATGGTGTATGGAACTTTCTTGGTCTGAGCTTCACGGATCTTGTAGTTGAGCTTTTCATTTCTGTCATCGATAGAGACTCTGACATTCTTGTTCTTGAGTTTCTTTTCGATCGCAGCAGCATACTTCATGACCGCTTCATCATTGTTGACTGGTAAGATGCGGACCTGTTCTGGATTGAGCCAGGTTGGGAAGGCACCCTTGAAGTTTTCGATGATGATACCAGTGAATCTTTCAAAGGAACCGAAGATGGCTCTATGAAGCATGACTGGTTCTTTCTTCTTACCGTCCTTATCGGTGTAGGTAAGATGGAATCTGTGTGGAAGCTGCATATCAAGCTGGATGGTACCACACTGCCAGACTCTGTTCAAGGAATCCTTGATCTTGAAGTCGAGCTTTGGACCATAGAAGGCGCCATCGCCTTCGTTGATTTCATATGGAATACCATTTTCTTCTAAGCATTCCTTAAGTTCTGCTTCGGCTTTATCCCAAGTGGAGATTTTACCGACGAAGATTTCTGGACGAGTGGATAATTCGATGGAGTAGGAAAGACCAAAGGTCTTATAGACATCACCGAATAACTTTAACAATCTTCTGATTTCGCTACCAATCTGATCAAAGGCTAAGAAGATATGAGCGTCATCCTGGGTGAAGGCTCTGACACGGAATAAACCGTTTAAGGCACCAGAGGCTTCGTGTCTGTGATCAAGACCATATTCCGCATAACGGATTGGAAGTTCACGATAGGAATGTAAATCATTCTGATAGACAAGAATAGCACCAGGGCAGTTCATTGGCTTGATGGCATATGGCTTACCATCGACCTTAGTGATATACATATTCTCTTTGTACTTCTTCCAGTGACCAGAGGTGATCCAGAGTTCACGGGAGAGCATCTGAGGAGTCTTCAAGAAGGAATAGCCACCTTCGGTGAGCTTATCCCATAAGAAGGATTCAAGTTCGTGACGGACGATCATACCGTTTGGAAGCCAGAATGGAAGGCCAGGACCAAAGTCGGAGAACATGAATAAACCAAGTTCTTTACCAAGTCTCTTGTGGTCGGCTTCTTTTCTTTCTTCTAAGACCTTGAGGTAATCATCCAAATCCTTCTTTTCAAAGAAGGCAGTACCATAGATTCTGGTCAAAGAATCATTATCCTTGTTACCCTGGAAGTAGCAAGCGGAAGTGTTCATCAACTTGAACGCCTTGATGTACTTAGTGGATTTGACATGAGGACCAAGGCAGAGATCCTGGAAGTCACCCTGTTTATACACGGAAAGGGAAGCACCCTTTTCAGCAAGTTCATGAATGTGAACCGTTTTGTATTTCTGATTTTCAAATCTCTTGAGAGCTTCTTCTTCAGAGAGGTTTTCTCTGGTGATTTCTAAGTTCTGAGAGACAATCTTCTGCATTTCCTTTTCGATGGCTGGGAAGTCTTCCACAGAGATGGTAGTTGGAAGCTTCATATCATAATAGAAGCCATCTTCGGTAGCTGGGCCATAAGCAAACTGGACACCAGGATATAAATGCTGGATAGCCTGAGCCATCAAGTGAGCGGCCGAATGTCTTAAGACATGTAAGGCATCGGGAGAGTCCTTGGTGACGATTTCGAACTTGCATTCTTCTGGAAGAACCTCGTTCAAATCGAATAACTCACCATCGACTTTAGCGCAGATGGCTTTCTGAGCTAAACCGAGAGAGATGGATTTAGCGGCATCTAAGGCTGTTGAACCTTCAGGTAATTCTTTAAAACTGTTGTCGGGTAAAATGATCTTCATAAAATTTTTAGAACCTCTTTTCAAACTACTTATTTAAGGCGTGCCAAGCAAGAGCACCAGCGGCAGCAATGCCGACATCCTGGCCATACTTGGCTTCCTTTAAGACGATCTTGTTGAGTCTCCAGGTAGCAATAGCTGCGTTGGCGATTCTCTCGATATCGGTGACAAAGACATCTTTGGACTTCATGACACCGCCGGATAAGGCAATCTGTTCCACATCGAACATGAGTTGGAGATTGGCAAACCATAAACCGAGCCTTCTCGTCCAGATGTCATAGACTCTCATATATTCTGGCTTTCTGTCTCTGACGCCATCGAAGAAATCCTTACCGTCGACGACGGTGAGATCATTCATGGCGGCAAGATGGACAATGCCGTTACCGGAAAGGAGGACGCCTTCTAATGGAAGGTCAATCATTTCACCATTGTGAATGATACCGACACCAATACCAGTGGAGATGGTGACAAAGGCGGAATCTTTCAAACCTTTGTTGACACCGTATTCCGCTTCAACCAAAGCGGAGCAGTTACCATCGTTGGCGATGAGGATCTTAGCGTGAGGGTAATCTCTATTGAACAAGGCTTCAAAATCAAAACCGCCTTCAATACCTAAATTACCAACACGACCGACTTTGTTGTGGACGACAATACCACACATGGACATACCGATGGTTTCGACGGTAGTCACACCAGCTTCTTCACAGACTTCAGAAATCAATTCTTTCATGATCTCATAAAGCTTAGATGGATTGTTGGCCAAAGAAGGAACTCTTCTGACAGCTAAGACATTCAACTCTCTATCAACGACAGCAACGCGAAGGTTGGTACCACCACAATCGATGGCGATAGCTTTTTCAACAGTAGACATACAGGTATCCTTTCTATTTAGTCTTCATTAACGACGCCTCTTTCATTCAAAGTCAAAACTTTGATGAAATTGGTCTTACCAGCGCCTACAGGTGTACCACCTGTAAGGATGATTCTTGAGCCATATGGTATATTATAATCCTTTGCTATCTTCAATGCCAATACTTCCATCTCTTCTGTGAATTGAGGAACATACTTGGTAAAGTATGGATAGCAACCATAATAGAGCATCATGTGAGAAAGGGTGTCACGATCAGAGGAGACGACGAAGACAGGGCAAACCGGTCTGGTCTTGGAAATTCTGACCGCGGTATTACCGGAGACTGAGACAGTGACGATCAACTTGGCGTTGATGAGCAAGGCTGTATCAGAGACGGCGGCGGAGATGGCGTCAGAGACACCTTTATCCGAAGTTTCATACGCGCTTAAGTTCGCGTGCTTATAGTCATAATGTTTTTCCGCTTCACGAGCGATTCTCGCCTGGGTATCAACCGCTTCTGCTGGATAATCACCATTGGCGGATTCACCAGAGAGCATGACCGAGTCACTGCCCTGGGAGACAGCAGCATAGACGTCGCTGACTTCCGCTCTGGTTGGGAAGGGGTTATGAATCATGGAGTCGAGCATCTGGGTGGCGGTGATAACTGGCTTACCGAGCTTTCTGCAGGTTTCAATCATGTAGTGTTGATAGTAAGGAACCTGTTCGGCTGGGATTTCCACAGCCAAGTCACCACGGGCGACCATGATACCATCACTTTCACGGATGATGTCATCGAGATTTTCAATGGCTTCGGTGTTTTCAACCTTGGAGATGATGATGATATTCTTGCCACCGTGGGCGTCGAGAAGTTCTCTCATATCTCTGATATCCTGAACATTTCTGACAAAGGAAGCAGAGACGAGGTCAACATGGTTTTCACAACCGAAGATGAGGTCGTTTTTATCTTGTTCGGAAAGATATGGCATGGAAAGATGAACGCCAGGGACGTTGACACCACGTCTGCTCTTGCAGGTGTGGCTGTTTTCTACAAGACAGACGATTTCGTGAGTCTTTTCATCCTTGCGGAGAACTTTCAATAAAAGGTTGCCATCGTCTAAACGGATAGAAGAACCGATGGTAACATCCTCATATAAGTTCTTATAGGTGACGCCAAAGGCTTTGGCGGTACCTAACTTTTCCACACCCATGTAGATTCTGGTTTCCTGACCGGCGACAAAGTCAGCTTTGCCACCTTCAAAATCAGAAGATCTGATTTCTGGGCCTTTGGTATCCAAACAGATTGGAATGATGATGTTTTCTTCTTTTTCGATTTCTCTTAAGGTATCGATCTTGGCTTTCTGTTCTTCGTAGGAACCATGAGAGAAGTTCATACGCATACAAGTCATACCGTTCTTGAGAAGGTTCTTCATCATGGCCTTATCCTGAGAGGCAGGGCCGATGGTGCAGACGATTTTGGTCTTCTTATCAATTCTGTAATTCATGAATTTTTTGTCTCCTTAATGGTAGAGTGCTAAATCGCGTTGCTATTTTTATATATAAAAATAATCTTTAATATTATATTCAAGACGTGTTTTAAATCAATGAAATAGTCTCTCTAGAGATGATGAAAGGGCTATCGTGTTTTTCTTTTTATCGAAATCACGTTTAAAACGGCCTTATTGATGATATAATCAAAGCATGAAAATCTTAGAAAAGAACTCTTATTGCTCCATTCGTCAGCGTTTCGCTTTGAGTCAGACTGACCATGAGGTCATGTCCTTTTTATATCTCCCTGTCATCAAAAGCGATGCGTCATCTCTTTATTATGCTTTGTATCACTATGCCAGTCTCAATCCGCTTTTAGGTGGATTTGTCCATGAAGATCTTCTGGATATCCTGGGTATGAATGAAACGGACTTCATGCTTGCGAGAACTAAATTGGAAGGTATCGGCCTAATTGAAGTCTATCGCAAGGAAGAAAGAGATTCTTCTAGTCAAGTGAAAGCCAATTATATCTACCAGCTTCTCCCACCGGCCAGTCCTAAGAAGTTTTTCAATGATATTTTACTAAGAACCTTACTCAACGAACAGGTTGGTAATAAACGTTATTATTTCTTGTTTAACTACTTCAAAGTCGATGATCCAAAATTGGAAGAAGGTTATATCAATACCACCACACCATTTAAGGATGTCTTTACTCCAGTGGTGAAAGACGGATCCTTATCTTTGGAATCCTTTGACACGAAATTAGAAGATAAGACCTATAAGAGTCAGTGTCAGTTTGACCGCAAGGAATTAAAGCAGCATTTAAAAGTCGCTCAATATTCCTTCGATATCTTAAAGCCATATATTAAAGAGGTGGAAGCAACCTGTGCACTTTATGATCCATCCATAGAAGATGTTGTCTCTATAATTATTGATAATACCGATAGTGATGGTATTTTCTATATTGAAAGATTCAAAGATGATATTCGTAATTTACGCCAGTTTGCTACCGTCAATAGAAAGAATACCAAAACGGAGAATTTAGGCCATGGCGAATACGCCAAACTCGTGGAAAAATTCAACGCGCTTACCCCAGATGAATATCTCGGTTTGATCTATAATGCCAAGCCTGCCACTTTCATGCTCAAGGAAATTGAGAAGATGAAAAGTGACTTAGGCTTTACCAATCCGATCATCAATGTCGTTTTGGATTATTGTTTCCGCAAGACCAACAATGAGTTCAACGTCAACTATATTGATAAAGTCGCTTATACTTTATCTAGTTTGGATGTCGAAGACGCTTATGATGCTATGACCAAACTCAACTCTCGCGACTTTGAAGCCAGTCAGGTCAGTCGTAAACGTTCTTCAAGAAGGACCAAGGTTGCCGAGGAAAAAGAAGAAACCGAAGAGAAAAAGACGGATACGTTAAGTGAATTAGACGCCTTATCGGAGGCTTTGGGCTTATGAGCAAAGAAAAAGAATTGACCGCTTTTGAAGAATTAGCCAAATCCATGCCTGAAAACTTCGAAATCAACGACAGCGACAGAGAACATCTCGAAGATGAAGTCCGTCAGTTGATGATGGAGAATATCCGGGCAAAAATCACGATTCAACCTCTGATTGAAAAGCAAGGTACACCAAATACCTTCCGCAATTCTTCCGGAAGTCTTTATGAGTATCTTGTCGATAATCAGATCTGTATCAATTGCCCAGGCAGATTATCTCAATGCCCGAAAAAGAGAACGGGTTACCAGCTTTATCCGGTCTATGATAAAGACCGTGATGAGATCAAAACTGAACTGAGAGAATGTCAGTTACAGCACGAAAAAGAAGTGGCGATCTCTTTGATTGATCCTTGTTATACTTCTCGTGAAGCCGTCTATCGTAAACAAGATCATTTGCTGGCTACCCTTCGTAGAGGCGACAATGCCAAAAAGATGCACGATACCGCAGAAGTCGTTATTCATGCTTTAAAACTTAGTCAGAACTTTGATAAAGAAAAGATGTATAAAGGCTATCATCTTCGTTCTATCAACTCTCAGACATTAGATAGAGATGTTATGATGGCTATCACTTATATCTATACCAAAGCCGGTTTAAAAGTCGGCTATGTCAACTGCTTCAATTTCTTCGCTGCCTTAGTCGATAAGGATTGGCTTGTTCAAGATGAAGCCAAACGCGTCTATCAAAAGATGTGCAAGGTTCCGGTCTTGATGCTGGAAAACCTCAACACCTTACCAAATGTCAATGATGAAATCCTGATAACTTATCTCTTTGGTTTATTAACCGAGAGAAGAAAGGCTGGTAAGATCACTTATTGTACGACCAGCACCTCGGTTAAAGTCGCGACATTGATCTATGCCAAGTTGAAGAATCTTTCTTGTGTTAAAGAAGCACAAGACCTAGCAGAAGCCATCTTTGAAGAGAAAGATATCAAAGATTTTGATCTTCGATAAAGAAATTTAGACAAAAACGCCTCCAAACTTAGCAATTATTAAGTAGGAGGCTTTTTCTATGGTCTATCAAAGCTTAAAAGATGATTGTGGAAAAGCGTGCGTGAGAAATGTTTTATGCATGCTTTTCAAAGACGAGTACTATGCCACCCAACTACTGGTATCTCCTTGCAATGATTTCTATTCGATACGGGAAGAATTAGAACGATTTGATATCAAGTATGTCTCTTATGAAGTAAAAGACATCAGCATGATATCTAAAGAGAGATTACCAGGAATCGCTCAGATCAACAACGGTGGAAAGACCCATTTTGTCGTGGTCGAAAGTATCCTTCATAATAAAGTAGTCATCCGTGACCCGGAGTTTGGAAGACTCTCTTTGAAGATGGAGGAATTCAAAGAGGTCTTCTTAGGAAGAATCATCTTAAAAGATAAGGTTGGTAAAAGACAAGATGTCATGAAAGGAACCATGTTGAGACTATCAGATAACATCGCTTATATCTTCTGCTTTATCTCTGAATGTATCGCTTTTGCGGGGATGGTGATCTTCTCTGGCATGGAAGATTCCTTTATCTATTCCTTATTTGCTAGCATCATTCTTTTTGTTCTGATCTTGCTTCAGAACTATCTCAACGTTTCTATTCAGCATCGACTAGAACGAAACTTGTTGATTCCTTATATGAGAGTTAGCCAATCTTCAAGTGATTTTGCTACCTTGAATACCATCATGCATCTAAAGACAGGTAGAAGAAGCAAATGTGTTTCTTATGGAGTGGTGTTATTTGCGATTACCTTACTTTTATTGCTGAACTCTTATTATTTGGCGTTCCTGACTGTCATATCTTTGGTATTTACTTTAGTAAGACTTCCTTTGATAGATGAGAAGAACAAGATCAATCGTTATTGTTCTTTAAAAGAGAATATCTTTTTAAACAAAATCAAAAGTGAAGAAGATGTGGCTCTTGATGCTTTAAAGAAAGCCAAGATGAGAAGTTATCGATATCTGTTGATGATTGTTGCTAGCTGGGTGATGGAAATCGCCATACTATTGATCTTCATCATGATGGAACTCTCCGCTTTGGATCGCTTCAACATGAATCTGATCGTTTATTATCTAGGTTTGATGGTGACATTTTCCTTCACAACCCGCAATTTATTCCTCACAGCCCTCGATAACAGGGAAGAAATTTGCTCTATAAACCGCTTAAGTTATCCTTTGTCAGTGTTTTTGCTTAAAGAAAAACTCAATTTGAAATATAATAGTAAGAACAAAGGAGATTAATCCGTTGATGAAAACTAATCATATCCTGGAATTTCTAAACCAAGCCAATCATGAAAAAGGTTTAAAAGAGATGTTTACCATCGCTTTTGAACAGACGTTGAAAGTCTTAAAGAAAGAAGAACAGTATCGTATTTCTTTGACTCTGGTCTCAAAAGAGGAGATTCATGAGCTGAACAAACAATATCGTGATACCGATCGTCCGACCGATGTTTTGACTTTCGCCTTCCAGGAAGCCGACGTCTTAATGATGGACGAGGTGATTGATTTAGGTAACATCATCATTTCTCCTGAAGTTGCCAAAGAGCAGTGTGGACAATATAACCATCCATATCGTCGAGAAATGGCCTTCTTGTTCATACACGGCTTACTTCATGCCTTTGGCTATGAACATCATCGTTCGAAAGAAGAAGCGGAAGAGATGTACGCTTTACAAAACGAGATTCTCAATACCATGCCATATGACTTTTACACCAACATCGCCAAGTTATTAGTGGAAGCTCAGAGCCATTCTCGTTCCCCGTATTCTCATTTCCGTGTCGGTGCCATCGTCATGACCAAAGATGGAAAATACCACCGTGGCTTCAACATTGAAAACTCCGCATATGGAGATAGTATGTGCGCCGAGCGTGTGGCCTTGTTCCACACCTATGCTCAAGGTTATACCATCGATGATATCGTCTCTTTATCTTTGATTACGGATTCTGATCATGTCGGTACCCCTTGCGGCAGTTGTCGCCAAGTGATGAGCGAGTTGATGAATATGCATTGTCCAGTTCATATTTTCAACAACGATTTGAGTAAACAATTGGACACAAGTGTAGCGGATCTTCTTCCCTATGCTTTCAGTGAAGAGGATTTAAAATAATGAAAAAAGTAGGTTTTGTCTGTGTCTATGGTAGAGCCAACGCTGGTAAGTCTACCATCATCAATAAGTGTTTAGGTTTTAAGTTATTACCCGTCTCTGCCAAACCGCAGACGACGCGTGATAACGTCAAAGCGATTTACAATGACGAAGATTCCCAGATCATCTTTGTCGATACTCCCGGTGTCTTTAAACCCCATGGTAAGTTAGGTTCAATTCTTCTTCGCGATGCGGAAAGCGCCAAGGATGGCGTCGATGTCATCGTGTATGTCATCGATGCTAGCGAAGTTCCAAACTTTGAACTTTGTGATAAGTTGAAAAATGTCGATATCCCTGTTATCATCGCTTATAACAAGGTTGACCTTGTCAAAGCTGACTTGGGTGAAGAAAGACTTGCTCGTTATAAGACTCTGCTTCCAAATGCCAAGGTCTGTCATCTTTCTGCCTTGAACAATTATGGCGTAGAAGAACTCTTGAAGATGATCAAGGAAGAACTTCCGGAAAGCTTCCCATACTATTCCGAAGACATCGTCTCTGACAGACCAAAGGAATACATCATCTCGGAAATCATCCGTGAGAAATGTATGCGTTTGTTAGATGCGGAAGTTCCTCACTCCATCTATATTGACTTGAAGACTGTCTCTGAAGATGAAGAAGGTATGACCATCCTTGGTAACATCATCGTCGAAAAGCCAAGTGAGAAGGCCATCGTCATCGGTAAGAAGGGTAAGATGATCTCTGATATCTCTCGTTTCAGTGAAAAGTCCATCGCCTCCTACTTCGGTTGTCCAGTCAATGTCGAATTGGTCGTCAAAGTCATTCCCGATTGGCGTAATGACGATCGCTATCTCAAGAAATTCGGTTACGACGAAAAGTAATGATCAAAAGAGAAACTGAAAATACCATAGCCTTGGTTTTAGGCTCCACCCAATATGGCGATTCGTCCGCCATTGTCTCGCTCGCAGGAGATAATGGCCTTTTTGCGTTGATGGCAAAAGGGATCTATAAACCAAAAAGTCAGCTAAAACCTCTGTTGATCACCGGCAATATCGTTCAGGTCGAATATGCCAAAGCCATCAAAGGCCCCTATATTGCTTCGTCTTTGAGAGTGGTGATGGATGTTTCAGATTCGCTCAAAGATTATGCTTCTTCCTGTTATCTGATGTATTTGGAAGAACTCTCACTATCCTTGTTCCAATATGGGGATAAATTCCCTTATGAAGAGATGAAAATCATTATCAATGCCTTAAAAGATAAGAAAGATGTTTTATCTCTTTCTATTCTTACTTTAGGTGTTCTTCATCATGTGCTTGGTATTGAAATCAATACCGATGACTGCATTTCTTGTCACAAGAGTAAAAACATCGTTTCTTATGATTTAAGCGAGGGTGGATTTATCTGTTCGGATTGTTTTTTCAAGTATGATGCCTCTTTGAAAGACAAGATGGATTTATTCGTCTTGAAGTATGCTTTTTCTTCTTTGAGTGAAGATATTTTATCTAAGAGTGTTCCGAAGTCTTCCGGTATCCGTGTGTTAGCCCAACTCAATGACAATCTCGTCACTTATTTTGATTTGAAACCGATGAAATCTTTTTCTTTACTTTTGAACGCTCTTTATTAATAACTATGTTATACTTAATAAGCTTTATTTAATCGAGGTATTTAAAATGGCTGAAAAAGAAAAAAATTTTGAGGAAGTTACTACACATCTCATCACTTCTGGTTTCGTCTATCAGGGTAGTGAAATCTATGGCGGTTTATCCAATTCCTGGGATTACGGCCCATTAGGTGCTTTGCTCAAGAATCACGTCAAAGATTTATGGTTGAGACATTTCGTTCGTGGCATTGAATATAACGTTCAGATCGATCCCGCTATCATCATGAATCCAAAGGTCTGGATGGCCACTGGTCATGTTGCCAATTTCCACGATCCGCTTGTCGACTGCAAATATTGTCACTCTCGTTATCGTGCTGATCAGATCATCCATGAACAGAAACCGGAATTGGATGTCGATGGCATGACCCAAGATCAGCTCAACGATGTCATGCAGTCTGGTGAAATCCTTTGCCCGAGCTGTGGCAAACACGAATTCACGCCAATCCGTCAGTTCCAGATGATGTTCAAGACTTTCATCGGTGTCACCGAAGATAAGCAGTCTGAAGTTTATTTAAGACCAGAGACTGCTCAGGGTATCTTCATCAACTTCAAGAACGTCTTGAGAACCACCAGAAGAAAACTTCCTGTCGGTATTGTTGATATCGGTAAGGCTTTCCGTAATGAAATCACTCCAGGTAACTTCACCTTCCGTACCAGAGAATTCGAACAGATGGAAATCGAATTCTTCTTCAAGCCAGGTGAAGATGATAAGTGGTTTGAATTCTACAAGGAAAACTGCAAATCCTTCGTAGAAAAGTTGGGTTTACGTGAAGAAAAGGTTCGTTTCAGAGATCATGAACCAGCTGAACTTGCCTTCTATTCCAAGGCTACCACCGATATTGAATATGACTTCCCAACCATGGGTTGGGGTGAATTGATGGGTATTGCCTGCCGTAGCGATTATGACCTTGGTAGACATATGGAATCCTCTAGCCAGGATTTGACCTATCTTGATCCAGAAACCAACGAGAAGTACATTCCACACGTTGTTGAACCTTCCTTTGGTTTAGACCGTTTGATGTTGGCCTTATGCTGTGACGCTTATGAAGTCGAGTCTTTAAAGGATGGTGCGGATAGTCGTATTGTCATGCACTTTGCTCCTGAACTTGCTCCATACACGGTCGCCGTCATGCCTCTTTCCAACAAGCTTGTCGATGAGGCGAAGAAGGTCTTTGATCAGGTCAGAGTTGATTATGATGCTATTTTTGATACCACCGGTTCTATCGGTAAGAGATATCGTAGAGAAGACGCTATCGGTACTCCTTTATGCGTCTGCTATGACTTTGATTCCGCTAATGATGGTTGTGTCACGGTTCGTGAAAGAGACAGCATGGCTCAGGAAAGAATCGCCATTGCTGACTTAAACGAATATATCCACAAGTTCTTAAAGAAAAACCAGGTTAAGTAATGGAAAAATTCGAGGCGAATGATTACTCCTTCTTCAAAGAAGTTGTGAAGAAGGCCAGTATCAAAGATGTCATCGCTCATGAACTTGGCGCCAATGCGGTTGTCAAGAAAGGCAAAGATTTCGTCTGTCTTTGCCCTTTTCACAATGACCATGAACCCTCGATGCAGATCAATGTCGCTCGCAACAACTTCAAATGTTGGGTCGATGGACACCACGGGGATCCCATCGACTTTGTCGAGCAATATGAACATGTCTCCAAATTTGAGGCCTTGAAGAAGGTTTGTCAGATCTGTGGGATTCCTCTTCCTGCCGACATGGCAAATAAGAGTGAATTTGTCTCTCGATTAGATGCCAACTATAAAGAAGAGCTCAACGCCCTTTTAGAGCTCAAGAAGTTCTATCAATTGGCCTTACAGTCTAATGAGGGTCAGTTTGCAAGAGAATATCTGGAAAAGCGTAAGATTCCTTCCGAGGCGATATCTCATTTTGGTATCGGCTTTGCTCCAGAAGACCCAAGTCTTGCTATCAAGGCCCTTCGTAAGAACGGGTTTGAGATTCCCACCTTGGAAAAGGCTGGTATCTTAAGTAATTCATCTGATTTAAAAGATCGTTTTTCGTATCGCTTGATGTATCCGATCGAAGATGACTTTGGCCATTTGGTGGGCTTTTCGGGAAGAAAACTTCGCGATGACCAGACGGGTGGTAAATATATCAACTATCCATCAACCCAACTTTTTAATAAGTCGGAGATTCTCTATCATTATTCGCAAGCCAAAAGCGTCGCCAAGAAGTATGGTTATATTTATGTGGTAGAAGGCTTTAATGATGCCATCGCTTTCCAAAGAGCAGGCATTGAAAGCTGTGTCGCCTCAATGGGTACGGCTTTGACGGAACAAAACGCCAGGTCGTTGAAACGACTGGGTGTTGAAGTTCGTCTTTGTCTTGATAGAGATGATGCTGGTCAGAAAGCCATTGAGGACTGTTTACCAGTCCTGTTAAAAGAGGGTGTGCCTTTTAGAGTGGTAAGGCCATTTAAAGGTGGCAAGGATGCCGATGAGGTTCTTGCAAACTTCTATCCCGAAGGAAATGAGGAACTCAACAAGGAAGCCAACTTCATGTACGACGCCTTCCTCTTCTTGTTAGCCAGAGCCTTGAAGGCTAATGGCAACACCAAGAAGTTGTCCGATCCGTTAAAGATTCAGTCCTTTATCAAGAAAGCCAGTCCGTATTATCAGATTCTGGATGACATCTCTAAAGAGAAGGACTTATTGGCGCTTGTCAAAGTGACGGATATGCCTGGGGATATTCTTCGTAATCAGTTGAATAATCAAAAGGTTGAATTACCAAAGCAAGAAGAAAAGACGCCGGAGAAGACATTTGCAAAGAAGACTTCTAATCGCACTGGTTATACCTGGACTAAGAAGGGTTTTAATAAAGAACCTGAGGTCAAAAACCTGGTCAATGACCAAGGAAGACCAAAGTTCCATTATCTTGCCAATAACATCACGGCTTTTGTCCAAGGGGCGCTTTATTCGGTAGCGGGATCTATGATGAATCGCGACTTAGTAATCAACGAGAGTCAGATCATCTATGTCCTACCGCATTCTCGTGAAGCTTATAAGAGATTCCAGGAAGCGAAGTTTGATATCTCCTTCCACCCCTTCTATGTCTTATCCTTGCTGATCGATCAAATCTACCGTTCTGATTCCACCAAGATCGCCTTTGCCGATTCGGATTATGATAAGATTCTCTCGTTTGTCAAAGAATACACCAGTAAGCATGAAGAAGTCATCCATAACGAGGACAACAAAGAACTCGCCTTTGACGAGGATATGCCCTTTGATGCGGATGATATCAGTCAAGAGAGTTTATCCGACTTGCCGTTTGATGATGATATCGAAATGGCGGATAAGGATGTCGATACTGAATTTTATGCGATTGAAATCAATCCTGATGATATCGACTTCTTATTAAGTGCGGTAGAAATCATGCGTGGATGTTCTGATCATGTCTACTCCCAGACTTCTTTTGGCCGCGAGTTAGACTTGCATCCTCTATTGCTTTCTTATTCGAGAAGAGAGGGATATTGTAAACGTAACAATCTTTCTATCAAAAATGATATGGAGATTCTCCAGATCAAAAAACAGCTGAAGATGAAGAATTTCAAAATCAGTTGATGTGAAAATTTTTTAACTTTTTTCTAAAAATCGGGATTTTGTCCCATAATTATTAATGTGAGGTAAATTGAATGGCTAAGAAAAAGAATGAAGCAGTCAAAGAAGAGATGCTTTCCGAAGAAGAACAGCAGGCCGTTATCGATGAAGCCATCGTCTCTTCTACCACTAAGAAAAAGTCCGCTTCTAGTAAGAAAACCAGCAAGAAAGCCACTGTCGAGAAAAAAGCAGATAAGGAAGAATTAGATGATATTCTTCCACCAACCAAAGCCGATAAGGCTTCTATAAAACGTGACAAAAAGAAAAAAGAAGAAGATAATGAAATGGCTGTCGAATCCAACGAGGATATCGACAAGGAATTAGGTAAGTACCTCTCTGGTGCTACCGATAAGATCTCCGATAATCTTCTATATGAAGATTTGGAAGACGAAGAAGATGTCGAAGAAGAATTCACCGATGAGGAATTAGAAGCCGCTATTGAAGAAACCAACAACTCCAATAAGGGCAAAAAGGGCAGAAATGGTAAGAAGACCACTGTCTCTGAAATGGCCAAGTCCAATCGTGAGATGATCACGCTTGACGATGTCAAACTCCACTTCCTCAAAGTCGGTAAGGAAAACAATGGTATCGTCAAACAGGACGATATCAACAAGTTCACTTCCCACTTGAAATTATCCGATGATGATTTCAATGAAATCTTGGTCTATCTTTCTGACAACGGTCTCTCTTTAGACTCCGATGAAGAAGAACTGGATGAAGATGATCTTCCACCAATGTACGATGATGAAGACTTTGATGGTGAAGAAGATGATGATAACTTCGATCCTGATCAGGAAGAAATGCTTTCCGCTGTCGATGTCAAGAACTCTGACCCTGTCAGACAGTATTTACACGCCATCGGTGCTTATCAGGTCTTCAAGTCCAAAGATGAGGAAGTCGCAACGGCCCAGGATATCATCCAGGGTGAAGAGGCCTTAAAAGAGATGGAAGAACCAATAAAAGAAGCTTTTGAACAGTACCATGCTTCTAATGAAAGCAAGGACTTCCATAACTTCGTTACCGAAGTCTTACCTTCTACGGATGAAACCAATGATGATGTCTGGGTCATGTGGTTTGAAAATAACTACCCTATGGTCAAAGATCCAAGAAGTCTTTATAATTTAAAGACCAAGGTCGACGCTGGTATCTCCGCCAAGAACTTATTGATTCAGTGCAACTTGAAATTGGTTGTCTCTATTGCCAAACATTACGTCAATCGTGGTATGGACTTCCTTGATTTGATCCAGGAAGGTAACCTCGGTTTGATGAAGGCCGTCGATAAATTCGATTACACCAGAGGCTTCAAGTTCTCTACTTATGCCACTTGGTGGATCAGACAGGCTATCACCCGTGCTCTTGCCGACCAGGCCAGAACCATCCGTATTCCTGTCCATATGGTTGAAACCATCAACAAGATCACCAGAGCGCAGAGAAAACTCGTTCAGAAGCTCAATCGTGACCCAACAGCCGAAGAAATCTCGGAAGAATTGGGCGGTCAGTGGTCTGCGACTCGTATCAGAGAAATTCAGCAGATCGCACTTGATCCACTCTCCCTTGAAAAACCTGTCGGCGAAGAAGAAGACTCTCATGTCGGTGACTTCATTGAAGATAAAGACAATGAATCTCCATATGAATTCGCCAATCGTTCTATGGAAACGGAAAGAATCAATGAGGTTCTTGCTCAGTTGACCGAACGTGAAGCGAGAGTTATCCGCTTACGTTATGGCCTGGAAGACGGCAGAACCCACACCCTTGAAGAAGTCGGTAAGGAGTTCAACGTCACCCGTGAACGTATCCGTCAGATTGAAGCCAAGGCTTTGAAGAAATTACGTCATCCAGCTCGTGCTAAGTTATTAAAGGATTTCAGAAACGATAACTAAATTATCCAAACGTCTTTTATCGGCTTTCGAACTTGTCCCGGAAAGCTCCTATGTCATCGATGTGGGAGCTGACCGAGGACAATTTTCGATATATTTGGCAAATCACAACCACAATGTCATTGCCATTGAAAATAAGAAAGGTCCCTATCTCAACCTTGAGAAAAGTATCAAGGAGGAAGGCCTTTTGCATCTTTCGTGTGTCTTAGCTGATGGGCTTGATTATTTGCCATGCGATGTGGATTGCTGTTGTATACTCGGTATGGGTGGAAGTACCATTTATGATATTCTCTCGCGTCACGAAGACAGATTAAAACAGTTCAAATCCATCATCATTGAACCGCAGTCCTGTGCTAGTCAGGCGATATCCTATCTTCTATCTCTGGGTTTTGAAAATGACGCAGGATTATATGTTTATGAAAAAAGATATTATCCTTTGCTGAGATTTGTTCCTTCTGCTGAATCGCAGAAATATTCTTCTCTTGATGAAAAATATGGACCTTATCCAGTAAGGATGAAAGATCCTTTGTTATTAGAGATGCTAGAGAAGCATATCAATCAGCTTGAACCTTATCAGGATCAAGAAGAAACCAAGAAGAAATATGATATATTAGTTGCAGATAAGAGAGGTATTTTTGATTTATGAACGAGAGAAAATTACTTCACAGAATCGGTTTGCTCTTCCCCAAAGGATTGAGTGAGTTTTATGATCACCCTGGCTATCAGACCGGTAAAAAAGATATGAATAAGGAAGTTAAGAAAGTCTTCTTATGCCTCGATTTTACGGAAAGTTGCTTAGAAAAAGCCATCGCTTATCAACCTGATATCATCATCACTCATCATCCGTTCTTCTTCGGCCATCGCGGCAAGATCAGAAAAAGAGATCTTTTGAAAGCAAAACTCGAACAAGAAGTTTATGAAAAACTAGATTGCCCGATCTATTCTTATCACACCTGTTTTGACAAAGCCGAAAATGGTATGAATGATACCTTATTTGAATTCTTTGGCTGGGAGAGAAGCAGAGTTGGAAATGATGGCTGTCTTAGAATCACCACGCTTAAAGAAGGAAAGACAACCAAGGAAGTTGCTGCTTTCTTAGCTGACAAATTCTCTTTTGATTATGTCGGTTATCTTGATAACGGCAAAATCAATAAGACCATCGGTATGATCGCTGGTGGCGCTGGTAATGACTGGGAAGATGCCGTCAAAGAGGGATTAGATCTTTATATCTCTGGTGATAGCGCTCATCACTCTCGTGTTGATATGAGAAGATATCATCTGAACTATATCGAATTGCCACATGAATGTGAAGAAGTCGGTTTCATGATGGGAATGAAGAAAGCATTGCTATCTATTGATGATAAGTTGGATATTTTAGAATATACATATGAAGAGCCTTATACACTTGTAAAGAGGTAACGCATGGCTGGATTAAACTTTGATACGTATTCTTCCTTTGTCCTCTATGTCAAAAAGCAAAAGAATCTGACCAAGGAAGAAGCGCTTGTATTGCTAAAGGAATATCATAATAACCCAACGGAAGAAGTGATGAATCAATTGATGGATGGTCATCTACCCATCGTTCTTTCCATTGTCTCAAAATACAAAGATAATACCACTGCCGATCCGATGGATTTGATTCTCTCGGGTTTAAACGGTTTGTTCCATGCGATTGTGAACTTCGATTTTCAGATGAACACCCTCTTTTCCACCTTTGCCTACAGCGAGATTGAACGCGCGGTTCGTGACTTCATCAGAAAGTTATCTCATCCGGTTAAGATTCCGGAAAGAATCGTCCGCAAATATATCGAAATCATGAAGACGAGAAAGATGTTAGCTGACAAATTCAAACGCCAGCCAACCAACAAAGAAGTCATGGATGAACTGGATTTTGAAATCAGCGAATATGAGATGCAGAATATCATTGAAGCCTGCCAGGCTCCTTTATCCCTTGACCGTCTTGTCGATGCGGAAAATGACGAGAATCTCACCTTCAAAGATATGCTTGTCAGTGAAGAAAAAAAAAAAAAAAAAGTGGAAGCCGATATTGAAGAAGAAGTCTTAAAAGAAGCGATTGACTCTCTTCCTAGCAAATATCGTGAGATCATCTTAGAGAGATATCGTCCCACTGAAAATGGTAAGCCGGTCCCCTTTGACCAGTTACCCAATAAAGACCATGATAGCATCAGTCAGATGCGTTACATGGAAGATTGGTCTTTTGATAAAATATCGGAATATTACGAACGTAAGTTAAATCGCAAGCTCTAGATCCGCTTTAAGCTTCTCCACCGTCTCTTTATTGACACTGGTAGCGCTAGCGATATAGATGTCTTTGTTCTTTAATTCATTGAAATCTAAACAGGAACTGTCCAAGGCGATGGTTCCTTTTAAATTTGGATTGGCTAAGGCCATGGCATGATAGATTTCTTTGGCGTTCGAGGAAGTCTCATCTCCACAGACGATAAAATAATTGGTCTGGGGGTCTAAATCTTTGATAGCCTGTATCGCCTGAGCGGAACGCTTTGCATATAAAGGGCAGATATCCATGACCTGAACTAAGGTCGTATGTTTTTCTAGATAATCTTTGACGGCTAGCCAACTGGATTTGCTAACGGTTGTCTGAGGGATGAAGACACACTTCTTTTTTAAAGGAATTTGATCTAACTGCGCTTTTAAATCCAGGGTGGAATCCACCAAGTCAAAATATGGGAAATGAGATAAGAAACCCAAGGTTTCCTGATGATTTTTCTTGCCCAAAAAGATATAGGAAATATCCTTATCTTCTTTCATAACTTTTAAATAACGTTGAATGATTAACGGGCAAGTGGCGTCGACAATTTCGCATTTACCTTGAAAAATGGCCTCTTCTTCTAAAGTATGTCCATGAGCGGAAAGAACAACCGCATCTTTTTTATCCATTGTAAGCCCTTTTTCATAGAAAGAGGCATTCCCTAATTTCATGAGTCGTTCGTTTTCCGGAACGTTGTGGATCAAAGGGTGAGTCAAATAGACGCGAGAAGTCTTTTTCCCCGTTTCTATCAGCTTTTCGATCGCATAGTTCACACCGAAGCAGAAACCGTAGTCTGTAATAATTTTTACCATGATTGCATTATATCACAAATTAACTTTTCCTACGGAAAGTAGCCTCATTTTCTCTTGTAATATTAAGTTCCTTAATTGTAAACTGAAGTGATAATTATCAATGACACAAAGAACCTATTGGGCTAGCCCAATAGGTTCCGCACCGTGATACGTGGTATTCTATTCTAG
>CACXYG010000031.1 GCA_902771745.1 uncultured Erysipelotrichaceae bacterium
AAAGAAAAGATTATGTTCTCAAATTGTGTGCGTCGACAAAAATAAGTTACAAAAGGCCTAGAAAGAAGAGTCCAGCACACCGTATCTAGGAATATCTATTATATGAAAAATATTGTTATTAAAGATGCTCATGATACTGACATTGAGTTTGGTCGTATTATCTTCGGCGGTTCTAACACCACCTTTTTAAATGGAAAACTCCCTAGTGATTTTCTCTCAAAATGCTTAAACCATGATATGTTTACCATCGACACGGCCCGTGTCTATGGTAAAGGTACGAGCGAAGAGATGATCGGTGAATGGATGAGAAGGTATCATATTCCAAGAGAGAAGATGACCATCATCATCAAGTGCTGTCATCCTTCTTTTGCTATTCTTCCCCGTCTTACGAGAAATCAGGCTTTTAAAGATATCGAAGCTTCCTTGAAAGCCTTGGATGTCTCTTATGTCGATTGTCTTTTACTTCATAGAGATAATCCGATGAAGTCTCCAGAAGAGATCATCACCTTCATGAATGAGATTGTGTCTCGTGGTTATACCAGAAGTATCGGTGTATCTAACTGGAAAGCAGAACGTATCAAGAAAGCTAATGATTATGCTCGTGCACACAACATGGTTCCTTTCACCATCTCTGAGTGTCAGTTCTCTTTAGGCAATAGAGTAAGAGACCCATGGCATAATGGAACCTTATCGATCACTGGTAAAGAGAATCAAAAAGAAAGAGAGTTCTATTTACAAGAACATATGCCATTTTTATGCTTCTCTGCGTTAGGTGATGGCTTCTTTGCTGGTAAGATCAAACATGATGATGTCGATATCAAGAAGAAGTTATCTCACACTTCCTATACAGCTTATTATTCTCAAGAGAACCTGGAAGTCTTAAAGCGCGCAGAAGAACTAGCAGCAAAGAAGAACTGCTCTGTTTCCGCTATCGCTTTAAGTTATTGTCTCCACCAGGAGATTGATATGGGTGTGGTTGTCTCTGTCTCTAGTGAAGAGAGAATCTTACAAAACCTGGCTGCTTTAGATATTGAGTTGACCAAGGAAGAAATGGATTATCTGACCATTTAAAAACTCCTTCTATCGCAATTCTAAGTGGGGTATCTTACCTCACTTTTTCTTTGCGACAGAAGGAGCAACTTGTTACTGGATAAGTAAAGTTTCTAATTATTTACTTTGCTAGAATCTCACTGATTTCAAACTCGTAACCATTGAGCATATCGTAGTCTTCACAACCACATTTTGGACATTTTCCACCATATTCGGTAACGATGAATTCGTTCTCGCATTTGTGGCATCTGCCATGGACGAGCTTATAATCGATCTTCAGTTCTGAATCTTTTAAAACAGGACTATCTTCAATCGCTGCTGGCCAGCATTCTCTCATGAAATGAGGAATGACACCAGTAGCCTCGCCAACAGTCAGAGTGACAGAACTGATCAACGTGAGATTATTTTCTTTTGCGTATTCTTCTAGGGTTGAGACAAGTTCGGTGGCGTAGCCAAGTTCATGCATAACAATTATTCTCTCTTTAAGGCGTTAGCCGCAATCTTGATACCACGCTTCATCGTATGAGTGACAGCCTTTGGAAGAAGAGCGTCAAAGCTCTTTGCATAGTAATTGGATTTCTTGATCAAGTGGGCGGCATCAAACTTGCACTGTAAGACGCACTGACCACAACCGACACACATATTCGGATCGACAACCGCCTTACCGCAGGATAAGCATCTCGCGCCTTCACTTCTGATCTGTTCTTCGGTTAAGAAGCCTCTGTTATCCTTGTAGGAATGTAAGTCAGCTTCACAAGTGGATGGGAAGGCTCTAGAAGCATTATCAAAGCCTTCGAAATTGACGTTAGATTTATCAAGTTCGTTATAGATTCTTCTATCACGACCAGCTTCTAAGGACTGACCTGGCTGGACATAACGGTGTAAGGAGATGGCAGCCTGTTTACCATCAGCAATGGCGCGGATAGCGAAGTTTGGACCGTTGAAGACATCACCACCGACAAAGATATCTGGTTCCATCGTCTGATGAGTGAGATTATCAGCGATGACTGTTCTTCTCTTGGTGAAGGTGACCTTTGTACCTTCAAAGATATTGCCATAGTGGAAGGCCTGACCAATGGCCTTTAAGACGCAGGTGCAATCCATATGAGTGGTGATGGATTCATCATAAGCTGGGTTGAATCTGCCAGTCTCATCTTTGACGTGCGTGCACTTCTTGAAGTCGATACCGGTGAGAACCTTGTTTTCGTCATAGACGAACTGTAATGGACCCCAACCATTGTTGATGTGAATGCCTTCTTTTTCGGCTTCTTCGATTTCATCAACACTTGATGGCATCTCCTCTCTCTGCTCTAAGCAGAAGAGTTCAACTTTACTAGCACCCTGACGGATAGCGGCTCTGGCAACGTCCATAGCGACATTGCCACCACCGACGACAACAACGGTACCATGTAACTGTTTACCTTTACCTAAATTAATGTCTCTCAAGAAGTCGATGCCGCCGACGATTTCAGCGTTATCTTCATTTTCCAAACCTAAGTTTCTGGAGTCCTGAGCACCGATAGCGACAAAGAATCCTTTGAAGCCTTGTTCTCTCAACTGCTGGATGGTGACATCTTTGCCGACTTCAACACCGGTCTTAAACTTGACGCCCAATTCCTTGATGATATCAATTTCAGCTTCAACAACATCTTTTTCAAGACGGAATCCTGGGATACCAAGGGTGAGCATACCACCCAACTTCTCTTCTTTTTCAAAGACGGTGACATCATAGTTGTACTGGGCTAAATAGTAAGCGCACGATAAACCGGATGGACCAGCACCGATGATAGCAATCTTCTTATCGGAGTAGTCATGAATCTTCTTTGGAATGAATCTATCTTTCTCGTTGAGATCCTTTTGAGCGATAAATTTCTTGATATCGTCAATAGCGATAGCTTCATCGATATTTCTTCTGGTACAGTGGTCTTCACAAGCGTGATTGCAGATACGACCACAAACAGCGGGGAATGGATTTTCTCTCTTGATGAGTTCCAAGGCTTCTCTATATCTGCCTTCGGCAGCCATCTTGATATAACCCTGAATGGAGATATGAGCTGGACACCAGGTCTTACATGGTGCAGTACCCGTTTCGGCGATGACGTCTTCTCTGTTGAAACGATAATCTGGATTCTGAACTGCCTTACCCTTGGTGTGATTTTCCAAAGAATAGGTCTTTTCAATCTTGATGGCCTTCTTCTGTGGAAGCTTGACGGACAACTTGATGGCGTTGACCGGACAATTCTCAACGCACTTACCGCAAGCGACACAGTTCATCGGATCAACTTCACAACGATAGTTACTGGCAACCGCTTCGGTCGTCTTGAACTCTTCAACCGGTCTTAAACCGAAACAGGCACAACCACAGCAATCGCAGATAGCGGTGGTGTTACCATCCTTGATGGATTCGATATTTGGAATACAATGCATCAAACCTTCATCTTCGCAGTTGCGTAAGATTTCTTCCGCTTCGGCTCTGGTGATTCCTCTATCTTTACCAGTACGGATGAAGTATTTGGCAGCTTTACCGAGTTTTAAGCATCTGTCGTTGGCCAAATGACCGCAACCTTCGCCCATTTCGGTACGAGAGGTACGACAAGAACAGGCACCGACAGAATAGGTGTCATATTTATCAAGATAATAAGAAAGGGTATCTCTTGGATCTGGGGTTTCACCTTTTGGAAGAGTTCTTTCAATTGGAATAACTCTCATCAAACCATAGCCTTCAGGAATCATGGGACCCATGGTCTGTAATCTATCATGAGTGTACTGGTTGAAGGCACGTCTGATTTCTGGATGCTCTTTGGCGTTTGGAGAAACGACCATGATTTCAAGTAGACCAGGAGCAAAGATAGGAAGGAAGTATTCCATGTGGTTATCCGATTCGATCAAGTCGGTACGGATGGTACCTAAGTAACCTAAGTGATCACCTACTTCACGGACTCTCTTTAAATCCCAACCCAACTTCTTGCACATGTATTCGTCTGTTCTGACTCTTCTTAAGCCCATGGCTAAAAGGAATTCACATTCTTCATCAGAGACAGAACCAGCCAAGGAATAATACTCAGGTGCGTTAGCATCAATCTTATTCATCATGCCAGAAGGGCCACCGATCATCTTGGCGACTTTGACGATGTTCTTTCTTAATGGCTTGGTGCCATCAGCGATTGGTTTACCTTGCCATAAAATAGGTTTTTCTAATTCATTGATCATAAATATTTCCCTCGTAACGTATTAACGGAGCAATAGCTTTAAGGCTAAAGCGGAACCCTCAAAGAAGAGTTTCACATTCTTGCTTCCCGTAGCAAAAAAGATGTTGGAACGATAGTTTTGACCATCCTCACCTGGGATTTCTACCTGAATGGCATGCTCTCCTTTAGAAATTTCAAAGGTGGTGGATTTGTCTTCGGCTTTCATGACACCAAGAAGATGGTTGTCAGATAAGATGTTGACCTCCACCGGATCGCCGACTTGTCCGGGGCGTCTTTCAATTGTTAGAGTTCTCATAATTATAATTTTAAGCAAGTTTCAATGAATTTAAAAGCGAAAAGTGGACAAAACAACCACTTTTTGTAAGTCCTTACATAGTTTGAAATATCTAATTTTACTTTAAAAGCAACTTTTACTAGGAAACTGTATACATGTATACAAGTGCCGAATATGACAAGTCTTGAGATATTTTGGAAACTGAAAAGAAAAAGAGACTTGCAGGCAAGCCTCTTATAGGTTAATACTTCTTGAATTCTTTGATCAACTCATCGACATCATCGACAAAGTAGATGTTTTCATATTCTTCTGAACTGAAGAATCCGAAGGCGACCATCTTTTCAAACTGGTGTTTGATGTCATCATAGAAGCCATCGATATTTAAGAAGAAGATGGGACGATGATAACTCTGGAAACGGTCTTGGCAGATGATCTCACTGATTTCATCTAAGGTTCCTGGACCACCTGGAAGAGCAATGAAGGCGTCCGATAAATCCATTATGATTTTCTTACGTTCAAAGAAGGTGTCAACAGCATGGAATTCACTGCAGTGATCAAAGGCGTGACCATCGTTACAGAACATCTTTAATTCGACGCCGATGACTTCTCCGCTATTTTCTACTACGGAAGAGGCGAGAATTCCCATCAAGCCTTCTTTTCCGCCACCATAGACGAGTTTATGGTGCTTTTTACCCATCCATTCACCAAGTCTCTGGGTCTCGATTTTGATTCTTGGATCGGTTCCGAAACTGGAACCAAGATATACTGCAATGTTCATGTGTTATTCCTCGTAGGTTTATACATTATAGTCTTTGAAAAGAAAATTTTCATCAACGCGGAGATTTTCTTTTTTTATTTTGTTGTATCTATGTAGGAGGATGTAAAGGAATGAATAAAAAGATGAATTTTTTGTTTTCGGTCCTTTTTCTTGCAGGATGTGGTTCTAATCATGTGAACTATGTCGGTAGCGTTCCTAAAAACACGATTAAGGTTCACTTAGGTCTAGATACCTGCAAGACGATTGCACAATCGGCAAGTAAAGATTTGGTTCCTTTCCTATCTGAAACGACTGAAAATAGTACATGCTCTCCTGCAAGTTATGCATTGGCGCTTGGTGGAGTGGTGTCTGCCAGCGTCAATGGGCAAACTTTCGCTCAGAATTGTGGATTTTCTGATGCTTATGAAGATGAGTTTGTTCATTTATTAAATGGTATGAACTGGATGGAAGAAGATAACTCTCTCCGTTCGGCAGTCCTTTATCAACAAATCGGTCCTTCTTTGGCATTTGATGATGCTAAAAGAGAAGCGATGGCAAAAAAATATATCAGTTCGATGGTCTCTTCTCATGATAGTTACAGGGATGACGCTCAGCAATTCTTCAAAAATGAGATTGACCTTGATCTGAAAATCCCCGCTTTGCCATTGAATGGTTATGATGCGATTGCTACTTATGGTGCTTTAAAGCTTGTTGACTCCTTTGCTATAGATGCTGACGAGAAGAAAAATGATTTCTATCTTGATAGTGGAGAAAAGATTTCAGTCAACTCTCTTCCGTTAATGGGCTATGAAATGAAATACTATGAGACAGAGGATTATGCTTCTCTTTCTAAAACGATTAGCAACACTTCCGTGTTCTTCATCTTACCAAAAGATGGTGTTGAACTAGAGACGATTGATCCTTATCAAGCCTATCTGGATTATAAAGAGAATGCCGAGACTGTCAAGGCCACTGGTTATCTTCCTTACTTCCACGTTCGTAACCAGATTGATATCTCAAAACCGGTCACTCAAAAGGATACAGATGGAAAGATACAACTCTTTAAGAAACTGTTAAAAGATGACCAAGAACATAATATTGATATCTCGGGTGGCTTACAGGTAAATGACTTTGAGTTTTCTCCCCATGGTGTCAAAGGTGAATCTGTTACCGTCATCTATGCTACGGAAAGTTGTTCGTTTGTACCTGAAGAAATGAAAGAAATTACCTTCAATGTCGATAAACCCTTCTATGCCATCTCAATATACGAAGATTTTCCATTATTTATCTCAAAAATATCAAATCCAAACACATAAAAGTGTTAAACTACTTCCATCATGAAAGTATCAAACCATACCATTCGACTCTTACAAGCGCATGATGAGAGTGCTTTTGATGAAGTTTATCAGAAGTATTTTAAGCTACTCAAACACGTTGTCTTAAGTTTGATACCTTCAGACTCCATCGCTGATGACATTGTTCAGGAAGCCTTCTTCAAGATGTATCTGAACATTGATGATTACACCTACAACGTCAGTTTCAGTTCCTACCTTGTCACCATCGCTAGGAACATTGCTCTTAATCGTATCAAGGATAGCAAACGATTTGCCAAAGATTACGATATGGACGCCGTCGCTGATAACAACGATATCGAAAAGAAAGCCTATCAATCAGTCTTGCTTGATAAAATCAGAGCTCTGTTAGAAGAAGACGACTATGAAATCTTCGTCATGCGAGCCTACTTCGAATTGCCGTTTAATGAAATTGCCGAAATCTTTAAAACCACCGTCTCCTCGGTGACGAACAAGTATCACCGAGCCGTGAAAAAGATTAATAAAGAAATAAAATTATGAACAAGAAATTAAAGGATCAGATCTTCCAGGAAATCGAAAAGGAAGATAATTATCGTGATAGATCTCATGAGTTGAAATCTCATATCCTTTTTGCTGAAAAAGAGGAAAAGAGAAGACCACGCATCTGGATTCCCGCTTTAAGTACGGCTTTAGCCGCTGTTGCGGCTGTTGCCGTCATTGTTCCAACGGTCATTTTGAATAAAAATAACGTCACGAGTAGTAATATCGATGCTATTGCTGAAGCCGATACGGAAGTATCAGAATCCGTTGTTGGCAGTCAAGAAGCGTATGCTCCAGAAGCTGGTTCTGCATCGCAAAATGAAGCAACGGAAATCAAGGAATGGAACCAGTACTTCTCGATAATCGCTTCTCAA
This sequence comes from uncultured Erysipelotrichaceae bacterium, assembly GCA_902771745.1. GTDB lineage: Bacteria > Bacillota_I > Bacilli_A > RFN20 > CAG-288 > Enterosoma. Next base: position 7,518 of record CACXYG010000031.1, read on the forward strand.
TACAAGAACAAAGCTACTTTTGGTGATCTGACAGTCATCTGTTATCCAGGAATTCTTCAGGATGGTAAGACCATCGCTATGGGCTTTAACGTTGAAGTCAAATCTGACTTCACTTTCGATGTGAAACTCTTGTCGTTCAAGGTCAATGGTGTTTTGGAAGATTATTTCTACAACCAGTGTGGCTATCTGACCATCGATGATTCCGCAAAGAAAAACATCACCGTCATCTATGACAGTGTTGAAGAACCACCTTTTGAGATGAACTTTGCAAACCTTTCCTAAAAGGTTAATCGCATCTGATACCACTTAACATCTCCGTGTGTGGAGATAGAAACGCCTTCATTCTGATACCCGAACTTACTATAGTAGGGTATCAGTTTTTCTTTGCAGGTTAAAACGATGCCAAGTCTTCCTTCTTCCTTGGCTTTCTTGATGAAATGATTCATCAAATAGGTTCCATAGCCTCTATGTTGATAAGCGGGGCGGGTAGCAAAACCAAAGACCATCTGCCATTTACCCTTTTCGTCATGAAGACTAGCAGAAGCATACATCAAATCTGTTAAATTTTCTTCGTTGGTGGTAAAACCATCGATAAAGGAAATGACTTTATCTTTTTCTTCCAACAGATAAAAGTGATTCGGATAGGTTTTTAATCTTTCCTTGAGTTTTTCTTTGCTGCAGGCTTCCTTGCTGGCAAAGGTCTTATGTTCGATCTGAGCGATGGTTTCTAAATCCGCTAACGTGGCGTTTCTGATATTCATGTCTCTATCTTATCATAGATTCGTTGTTGCATAAATAATCAAAATCAATCATAATAGAGCAAAAGAGGAACACAAATATGGCTGATAACATGTTTACTAGTGAGCGTTTCAAACTCATTTCCGATTATTTGAAGGAACATTCCAGAGCGACTGTTGATGAATTATCTCACGTTCTTTATGTCTCTCCTGCAACCGTCAGAAGAGATTTGAATGAGATGCAGAAGTTAGGTATGATTCAAAGAACCCATGGTGGTGCTGTCTTCATCGACAGCGTTGATGAAGTCAACATCTTCGTCCGTATTGAGAAGAACGCTGCGGATAAAGAGAGAACGGCTAGTATCGCCATTGATAAGATTCCGTTTTTCAATACGGTCTTTATCGATAACTCCTCTACTTGTCTTGCTCTTGCCGAACGTATGAATTTCCAATATAAGACAATCATCACCAATGGTCTGCAGCTGGCGGTTAAACTCTCGACGAAGAAAGATGTCAAAGTTATCTTCTTAGGTGGTTTTATTCAGTATTCCTCTTATTCTACCGATGGCTCTTTAGCGACTGATATGCTCAATCGTTTCCATATGGATTTGATGCTTTCTAGTTGTGCTGCATTCCGTGAGGATGGTACTTATGAGTCTACTTTAGAGACCATGGAGATCAAGCATGCGGCTGCTTTACGTTGTGAAAAGCATATCTTACTTGTAGATAAGAACAAGTTTGATCTTTCTCTTCCTTATCGTACCAGTGAGTTGAAGGATTACGATATGATCTTTACCAATGCCACGGATTCGATGATTGAACCTTATAAAGAAAAAGGTATTAAGATCTTCAATAAATAGTCTTTATGAGAAAGGGATTTTTAAGCTTTTTTATCCCGATTTTTATACTGTCAGGTTGTGCTGATAGCAGTTTTACTAAGGCTAGTAAAGTCAAAGTGATGATGGAAAAAAGCAAAGACTATCATGTCTTACAGTCCATCAAGGAGGTCAACAAAGGTGAGGATGTCACCTTTGATGTCATTCTTCCAGCTTCGGCGCAGTTAGTCTCCGTCTCTTATGAAAATTATGAAGTGCTAAATCAGGTAGATAACACCTTCGAATTGGTTTTGAAGAATATCCAGTATCCCGTTGTTGTCAGTATGGAAGTGGCTCGTGAATCTTTCCATTATTATGGGAATGGTGGTGTGACAAAAGACGGAAAAGATGAAGTCAAAGTTCCTATTTATCAATATCATTTAAGAGAAAACAGCATCAATGGATATTCCTTCTTTACCAGAGATGGATATCTTCCTTTGGGATGGAATTCCAAAGCCGATGGCACAGGAGACTTCATCTCCTTTGGCTCAAGAATTCCTTATGATATTTCTTCGTTATATCTTCAGTGGATCAAGGAAACGGATATCTCTTGTTTTGAAACTAGCCCTGCTGGTTCGGAACTAGAGATCATCCAATATCATGGGGATGCAACTGAGGTGGTCATTCCTTTGACCATCGATGGTAAGAAGGTTACTGGTATTGCTAAGAATGCGTTTGCTTCTTCAAATTTAAAAAGAGTTATTCTGGGAAAGAACGTTCATATCCTTGGAAAGGAAGCTTTTTATGATACTTCATTAGAAGAAGTCTATCTTTGTGATAGTATCACCTCTCTTGGTTCGTTTGCTTTCCCTTCCAGCGTGAAGAAGATTCATATCAATGCGACGGAATTGCCATGCTTTTCCGGAACCTACTATGATACTTTTCCAGATAAGATCGATTATCTAACAAGAATCAAAGACCAGAAGAAAATCGTCTTGTTCTCTGGCTCTTCCACTCGTTATGGTTATGATTCCACTCTGATAGAAAAAGCCTATCCGGAATATGCGGTATCCAACATGGGTGTCTTTGCCTATGTCAACATCAAACCGCAGTTAGATGTGATCACTCACTTTATGAATGAAGGGGATATTCTATTATCTTCACCGGAGTTTGATAACCATTGTTTAGATAATCAATTTGGTCTTACAGATGATTTTGAATGGAATCTATTTGCCTTCTTTGAGAGCGACTATGATTTATTAGATTACATCGATGTTTCCAACTATCCCCAGTTCTTCCCTTCTTTATCGGAATTCTTAAGAGAAAGAACCATGATGTCTAAAAGAGATTACTCCATTGTCGCTAAAAGATTTGATGATGATGAGAATCGTTATTCTTTTGATACTTATAACATGGAAGGAGACTTTATCCTACCAAGAGAAGGTAATGAAACAGATACACATATCATGCAACCTTTGGATGAATATACTCTAAATACCATCACACCAGAGTTGGTGTCTTCTTTAAATGAAGTTTATCAATCTTTATTAGATAAGAATCTTAAAGTCTATTGTGAGGTCGCTAGATTCCCATACGCATATTTTTTGAAAAAGTGATGAAAAAACGACGGTTCTCAAGCCGCCGTTTTGCCTTGTGTGAATATTCACACAGTGGTGTGTTAAATTTGACTCACCCTTTCTT
>CACXYG010000032.1:0-2773 GCA_902771745.1 uncultured Erysipelotrichaceae bacterium
TAATTTACTTTCTCTTTAAAGTTGGGAAGAGGAGGACATCACGGATAGAATCGGTCTCAGCAAAGAACATGCACATACGGTCGATACCATAACCGATACCGCCAGCCGGTGGCATACCATATTCGAGAGCTTCCAAGAAATCATAATCGATTTCACTGGCTTCTTCGTTACCATTTTCTCTTTCCTTGAGCTGTTCTTCGAAACGAGCTCTCTGATCGATAGGATCGTTAAGTTCCGTATAAGCGTTGCACATTTCCTTTGTGGAGATATACATTTCAAATCTCTGAACGAATCTTGGATCCTTTGGATCTTTCTTGGTGAGTGGAGAGATATCAGCTGGGTGACCGCATAAGAAAGTTGGCTGGACCAAATCTTCTTCGCAGAACTTTTCAAAGAAGGCGTTGACGACATGACCCCATAAGAAGTGAGGTTCTACTTCAACACCAAACTTAGCAGCAACTTCCTTGGCACCTTCTAAAGTATCGATTTGATAGAAGTCGACACCAGTCTTTTCCTTGATGGCATCGCACATATTGACCTTCTTGAATGGCTTGGAGATATCAATATCGTGACCTAACCAGTTGAACTGTTCCTTGCCGACAACTTCTTTAGCAAGATAGTGGAACAAGTCTTCGGTCATCTTCATCATATCATCAAGATTACCGAAAGCCTGATAAGCTTCCATAGAAGTGAATTCTGGGTTATGAGTGGTATCGATACCTTCGTTACGGAAGATACGACCGATTTCATAAACTCTTTCCATACCACCGACGAGAAGTCTCTTTAAATGTAACTCGGTAGCGATACGAAGATAGAAGTCCTCATCCAAAGCGTTGAAATGAGTGACAAATGGTCTAGCGGAAGCACCAGTCAAGACAGAACTCAAGATTGGAGTTTCAACTTCCATGTAGCCTAAGTTATCCATGAAGCGACGAATACCAGAGACAAGCTTTGGTCTCATGAAAGAGGCCTTTCTGGTGTCATCGTTGACAATCAAGTCAACATAACGACGTCTTCTTCTATCTTCTGGATCAGTTAAACCATGGAACTTATCTGGAAGTGGATGTAAGGCTTTGACAAGATGGGTGTATTCAGAAACACGGATGGTGATTTCACCAGTCTTGGTCTTCATCATGTGACCGTGAACACCACAGATATCACCTAAATCAGCCATCTTGAATAAGGCGTAGTTATCTTCACCGACAACATCCTGACGGATGTAGCACTGAATCTTACCAGTCTTATCCTGAAGAGTGAAGAAAGAGGCTTTACCCATCTTTCTGAGCAAGATGATTCTACCGGCTAAAGCAACGGTAGTGTCTTCCTTGATTTCTTCATCAGCTAAATAAGCGTAGGTTTCTTTTAAACCGGCAGCATTGGAATCAACATCGAATTTCTGACCAAAAGGATCGATGCCTTTTTCCTTGTAGATAGCTAACTTTTCTCTTCTGTGCTGTTCCTGATCGTTAAGGTCCTGAACAGGCTTGACCTGCTGATTTTTATTTTCCATAAGCGGACTCCTTAAATATAAATATATTTAAAATCGAATTTAAACCACACAATTATAGCGTAATATGAGCCAAAAGTAAAAACTAACAGCAAAAAGAGAGTAAAAGTATCTATTTTTTACTATTTTTCTTCGCTTAATACGCCATCAAGAAGATCCATGACACGATTGTCAAAAACGATATCCAGCATGAAATTCTTCTTGAATGATTTTCTGATGGCATCAATGAGATATTCTTTAATCTTGGTTTCTTCAACTTCATTATCGCTGCTTTCCGGAATGACCAAGTCAAAATGGATATGACAGATATCTCCTTGATAGAACGTGTGTAAGTCATGCATCTTGATGTCAGAGAACTCATACTGCTTCAAGGCTTCTAAAATCGCAGCTTTGATTTCTTCTGTCTCTGGGTCATCCACCTTGATAGGATCCATATGGATAGTGAGATTGACATTGAGCTTATCTAAGACTTCATCTTCGATCGAATCGATGAGATTATGAGAGACATTGATATCGACCTTATCGCTGACTTCAACATGTAAAACACCATAAATGAGATTTCCATAATAATGTAACATCAGATCATGCATGCCTAAAACATCTTCATGAGATTTGACAATGTTGACAATGTTTTCAATCAACTCTTTACTCGGTTCCTGGCCGATGAGAGCAGAGGCTGCTTCTTTCATGATGCCAACGCCAGACCAGGCGACAAAAAAAGCCACAACAAGAGTGAAGAAGCAATCAAGATCATAAGATGTAAACCAAGTGATGATGACACCGATGATGACAAAAGAGGTGGTGATAATATCATTTCTCGCATCTTTACCTAACGCCTTTAACGGCATGGAATCAATGCGTTTTCCTAAACTGAAGTAGACCATCGCCTGTAATAACTTACCGACAACAGCAATGGCTAAGACCACAAGAGTGACGACATATAACGAATAAGAGAATTCTTCTACCGGAGGTTTACCTGTCTTAGCTAAGGCAGTAAAGAAGGTAACAGTATCTCGACAAGCCTGATATAACATGACCATGGCTAAACCGATAACCACACAACCGATGATCAAAGAGAGGATATATTCCGCTCTTTGATGACCATAGGGATGTTCTTTATCCGGTTTCTTGGCGCTGACTTTCACACCGACGATGCTGATAAAATTATTACCAAAGTCGGATAAGTTATTCATGGCATCCGTCACGATGGAATAAAGACCGAGAAGAATACCGACAACAATTTTACCCGCACCCGTAATCTTTCCA
>CACXYG010000032.1:2815-13470 GCA_902771745.1 uncultured Erysipelotrichaceae bacterium
AGTAGTAATGTAGTCATATCTATATTTTACTATACAAAGTAGGTTAGCGTTTTCTAATCTTTCTTCTATCTTTAAGAAAGGTAAAACTTTATAATAGTGTCGATATGAATACCATGAAATTAAGAGAACTTCATCTTTGGATGAATTCTGAACTTGCTATCGCTTGTCAGGCTAGCTTAAATAAGTTTGCTTTCCTTCTTTCTTTAGAAGGTGCTTTAGAGGGCAAAGATGGCTTAAGTGAAGATGAAAGATTTGATGACGACACTTACGAATTACAAGATAAACTCTATAACATCTACCTTCCGATGATGAAAGAAGTCGATTCTCAGTCCAAGGCCTTAAGTGAATTAAGCGCGAATGCTCACATCATCCCACTATCTTTATTAGAAGATCTCAATGTCTTGATCAGTTACAAAGAAGATAGTCAGAACATCACCGATTCCCCATTCACTCCTTATGATATCGATAAAGAGAGCTTCAAAGAATCCATTTGTGAATTCTATATCCGTTTACTCTCCGTTTTGAGAGTCAACGCCTGGTTAGAAGATATCGAGATGGGTATCCAGGAATATGGTATCAACCCCTATGTGGTTCCTGAGGAAGATGATGGAAGTGGCGTCAATATCCTCGATGGTATTTATGACTTGTCTTTAGCCGAGATGAAAGCTGAAGTGGATAAACACCTCTTGATCAGAGATAGTGACACCGATCAGCAACAAGAAGACAAGGCTAGTTTAAAAGCCTTGACGCTTGCCTTAGAAAAATATGAAGGAAAGTAAAAACATGAACACAGAAAAAGAATTACCAGAAATCGGTACGCCCGAACAAGCCTTAGAGAAGATGAAGGATAGCTACAAAGCTTTCTTAGATAGCACCTCTAAGTTTGTCACCATCGCCGAATACTACACCGATACGACCAACGAAGGTCAGCCATTACCAAGTGACTTCCAGTCTCGTTATACCGTCAACTATCAGAAGTTGAAAAACGACACTCCAGAAAACATCGGCTATCAGATTGCCTTCTTCACTTTGATCTATCTCGACTTTGTCGAAGAGATCAAAGAGAATATCCAGGCTTATCAGGATATGATCAAAAACGGCCCAGATAAAGAAGCTAGCGCCTATGATCAGGCTTGTGACTATCTTGCCATCAAGGATGAGTTCACCGATATCATCGAAACCCTTAACGATATCTCCATGACCATCGCCAGCGAGAGAATTGCAGACACTAATATCAACGATCCAGAATACGATTACAACGCAAAACAAGTCGAAGAAAATAGATTCAATTAACAAAAACAACTTAATTAAAATACCTCTAGGTTTTTACACCTAGAGGTATCTTTTATTTATGATTTTTTTTGATATTTTTGAACATCAAGATAGAAGTTCTTGTTGTTCTCATAGGCTTTGGCAAGGCCGGGATACATCTTGAGATAGACCTTGGTATAAAGCTGGTTATAAATCTTGTGATTGACACTATCTGGTTCGATGACCTGTCCAGGAGTGACCATCGCATCTTTGGCTTCTTGTGGTGTCTTGAACACGCCGGAGTTCAAGAAACCGGACATGGCTCCACCGATGGTGGAGGACTCTACTTCATTTGAGATGGTGCATGGAATACCAAAGACATCAGCGATGATATGGCATAATTCTGGAGAATTGCTGCCGCCACCAGAGATGACAAGATAAGCAGGAGTGATATGTGTCTTCTTGACAATTTCATCCATACCCTCACGTAGGGCAAAGGCGATGCCTTCATAAATAGCGCGATAGATATGATACTTACCATGAACGTTGGAAAAGCCGATGATTCCGCCTTTTCCGTTTGGTCTTTTTAATCCTGGTTGCCAATAGGGTTGTAAAACAAGACCATCACAACCAGCTGGGATATCTCTGATCTTTTCGTTGAGAACCTGTTCCACAGAGATGCCTCTTCGCTGGGCTTCTTCTTTATCTTCAGAGCCGAAGTTATCGACAAACCATTTGATCATCCATAAACCGGAGTAGACCTGGACTTCTAAGTCATAGGCGCCTGGATAAGGGGTCTGATACGATGGCAAGAATTTTTCCGGTTCCGAATATTTCTCACTGACGACTTCAATGGTACAAGCCGTACCTAAAGAGATACTGGCAGAATATCTGTTGGTACAGCCATTACCATAGGTTTCACAAGCCTTATCAGAACCAGAGGCATAGACTGGTAAACCTGCAGGAATCTTGGATAACCTAGAAAATTCCTCGGTGACATTACCGATGATTTGACCGACAGGAACAAGCGGTGGGAGGGCAGAGACAGGAATGGAGAAGACGCTCTGTTTTGGATGCCAGGAAGGAAGCCATTTACCAGACTTGAAGTCGATAGGATAATGGCCGATACAATCAGCAGTGGAGACGGCTAAGTTACCGGTGATCTTGTAATTGAAATATGCGCCAAGCGGGCAATAATATTTCATCTTCTTCCAGAGTTCCGGTTCATGTTCCATCAACCAGTAGGAGACGGTTCTTTCCGCATTGTATTTGACGGTATCCATCATACCGATGGCCTTAAAGATGATCTTCTCATACCATTTCAGGTTTTTCATGCCTGGAATTCTGGTGATTCTCTGATCTAACCACAAGACAGCGTTACGAAGTGGTTTTTTCTCTTCATCCAGGATGATAGAAGAATCACGGAAGACATCGATGACCAAACCTTTGACCGCTTTTAGATAATCAGGATAATCATCATAGATATCATTGGTGGCTTTTATGATTTCTTCAAGGTAAAAATCGACTCTTTGTTCTGCAAACCCTTTTTCAGGTGAAAAATATGGTACCTCATATTTTCGTCTAGAAAAGGCTAAGATATCTCCTGTGGAAGAAACAACAGAAGCTCGTAGCGATTGGGTACCGACATCAATGACTAAAAAATAATCTTTCATAAGGGAATCCTATTTCTTGATAATCTATTTTACTACATAAAATAGTAGAAGAAAAAAGATATATTCCCTTTTTAGCGAAATTTTCGTAAAAATTTTTATATATTTATAAATATATACTTTGAAATTCGCTTCCTTCGTGATAAAATAGCGTTCGGCTAATTGTGAACTACACCCCGGTAAGGTTACAGTTTGCTCAAGATTCAAGAAAGGTAAAATTTAAAATGCAGCGTCAAACTACAGTTTACAAAAAAACCGACGTCGCCAAGAAATGGTATGTCGTCGATGCAGAAAACAAGCCTCTTGGTCGATTAGCCTCCGAAATTGCTGTCGTACTGATGGGCAAGAACAAGCCACAGTACACTCCAAACTTTGATAACGGTGACTTCGTCATTGTTGTCAATTGTTCGAAGGTCTACTTGACTGGCAACAAGTTAATTGGCAAGACTTATTATGATAATAAGTCCAACAATTATGGTGGCTTAAGAGCTAGATCCGCCAAGGTCATGTTGGAAAATTATCCAACCGAAATGATCAAGAGAGCCGTTAGTGGCATGTTACCTAAGGGCCCTTTAGGCAAAGAGATGTTAAGAAAGTTATTCACTTATTCTGGCGCGGAACATGACAAACAGGATAAGAAGCCGGTTGAAATCGAACTGGTTGCTAAGAAGGAGAGATAAACACAATGGCTAACAAAACTGAAAAGCTTATCTACTCTGCCGTCGGAAGAAGAAAGTCTTCTGTCGCTAGAGTCTTCTTAACTCCTGGCACTGGTGCCATCGTTGTCAACGGCAAGGTCGCTGACGAATACTTCCCACACAAGGTCTTAATCTTAGATGTCAATCAGCCATTTGGTGCCACTGGTACTGAAGGCAAGTATGACGTCAAGGCTAACATCGTTGGTGGTGGTTATTCCGGTCAGGCTGGTGCCTTAAGATTAGGTATCGCCAGAGCCTTAGTTAAGGCCAACGATGCCAACAAGCCTTTATTACGTGCCAAGGGTCTCTTGACTGTTGATGCCAGAGTCGTTGAACGTAAGAAGTACGGTCTCCGTAAGGCTCGTAAGGACAAACAGTTCTCTAAGCGTTAATCCAGCGCTTGGCTCTCTGCAAGTCTATCAAAACAAAACAGAAAATCCCTGGGAATCCGAACCCAGGGATTTTTCTTTGTTCTTATTTATATAAATATATAGGCAAAACAAATGCGGAACCGAGGTGGTTCCGCATTTGCAGTTAGTGAATCGAAGATTTACTTTTCTTCTAAGCCGCCATAACGGAGGATATCATGATATCTGCGTTCAGCGTACTTAGCATTCTTAGCAAAGAGTTCTTCCGCATGTTCTGGGTTGACTCTTGGAAGCTGAGAATAACGAGTAGAAGTGAGTAAGAAGTCTTTGATTTTGGAGAAGTCTGGGTTCTTGGACTTGGCACCCATCTTGAGTGGGGATTCGCCTTTTTCAGCAAGACGTGGATCCCAGGTATAGGTTAAGAAGTAACCGCAATCGACGGCCATCTTTTCCTGAACGATAGCGTTACCTAAACCGCCACGGATACCCTGTTCCTGACATGGGCAATAGCACATGATCAAGGATGGACCATTGTAAGATTCAGCTTCTCTTAAGGCCTTGATAGCGTGAGCTGGGTCAGCACCTAAGGAGATAGAAGCGACATAGACGTGATCATAAGCCATAGCGATCAAACCTAAGTTCTTCTTGGCAGTCTTCTTACCAGAAGCGGCGAACTTAGCAATCTGACCGGTCTGAGAGGACTTAGAAGCCTGACCACCAGTGTTGGAGTAGACTTCAGTATCTAAGACCATGATGTTGACATCGTCTTCGCTGGCGATGACATGATCAAGACCGCCAAAGCCGATATCATAAGCCCAACCATCACCACCGATGATCCAGACAGACTTATCAAGTAAGTCGTTCTTCATGGCTAATAAAGCCTTGATACCTTCACAAGAAGAGGCTTCAATGAGTTCTAACATCTTTGGTAAGATGGTTCTGACATGAGCCTTATCCTTGATGTTGTTGAGATAGTCAGTTAAGACATCCTTGAGTTCTGGTTCAACCTTATCCTGGTTGGCAAGAACGATTTCACAGATACGGGTGAGCTTCTGATCGGTAGCTAATCTCATACCATAACCATATTCAGCATTATCTTCGAATAAGGAGTTAGCCCAAGCTGGACCTTCACCCTTCGCGTCAGTGATGAATGGGGTCATTGGAGTAGAACCGTTGTAAATAGAAGAACAACCAGTAGCGTTGGCGATCAACATATCGTTACCGAAGAGCTGAGTAGCTAAACGATAATATGGAGTTTCACCGCAGCCGGCGCAGGAGCCAGAGACTTCCTGATATGGCTTGTAGAAGGCAACTTCCTTCAAGGTAGCAGCTGGGAAGTAACCAAGCTTTGGTTCAACCTGCTTGTATAAGACGTCGGCAGCAGCTTCGTGGTGGAATTCACCCTTGGCTTCGACCATCTTGAGAGCCTTATGGGCTTCCATGATCGGCTTGCCGTTTTCATCTTTCATTGGGACGCCATTTTCGTCCTTCTTTGGAGTCATCTTACCTGGACACTGGTTGACGCATAAGCCACAGCCGACACAGTTCATTGGGGAGACCTGAATACGGAACTTTAAGCCCTTGACGTTTGGACCACCCATGGCTGGTAAGACGTTTTCTCTTTCGTCTTCTGGTAACTTAGCAATATCTTCATCATCTAATAAGAAGGCGCGGATGGTGGCGTGTGGACAGACGAAGGCACACTGGTTACACTGGATACAATTGTTCTTGTCCCACTGTGGAACACGAGCAGCGTTAGCTCTCTTTTCTCTGAAGGTGACGTTCGGGAACATCGTACCATCTTCTAACTCCCACTTTCTGAAAGTAGAGACTGGTAAGCTATAACCATCAAGGTTGTTGATGATGGAGATATAAGTATCCCAATAATCGTCGCCAGTTGGCTTGACAGTGCTGTTGATTGGTAATTCAGCCCAAGCTGGATCGACAGCAACTTCTCTTAAGCCCTGAGTACCGGAGTCGATGGCCTTATAGTTAAGTTCAACGACATCCTGACCCTTCTTGGCATAGGTCTTAGCAGCGAACTTCTTCATCCATTCATTAGCTTCATCATATGGCATGATCTGCTGGTTAAGATAGAAGAAGGCGGACTGTAAGATGGTATTGGTATGTCTACCCATACCGATTTCAAGAGCGATCTTGTTAGCATCGATGACATAAAGCTTAGCGTGTTTCTTGGCTAAAAGCTTCTTCATACGATTTGGCATAGCAGCAGCTAAAGCTTCGTCGGTCATATCGGTATTGAGCAAGAAGGTACCGCCATCCTTTAAGCAGGAGACCATATCATACTTAAACATATAGGTATCGACAGAGCAGGAGACGAAGTCAGCATTTTCAACATAATAAGTGGAGTGGATTGGAGTCTTACCGAATCTCAAGTGAGATCTGGTGACACCGCCAGACTTTCTGGAGTCATAAGCGAAGTAAGCCTGAGCATACTGATGAGTTTCATCACCGATGATCTTGATGGAAGACTTGTTGGCACCGACAGTACCATCAGAGCCTAAACCATAGAATAAGCAAGAGGTGTAATCATGTGGAATGATGTAGTTTTCATCAGCTGGGATGGAAAGATGAGTGACATCATCTTCAATACCAACAGTGAAGCCAGTCCAAGTGGTTTCAGCAGAAAGGAAGTCGAAGACACCCTTGATATGCTTTGGACCAGTATCCTTGGAAGAGACACCATAACGGCCACCTAAGACCTTGATGTCATCTCTATGACCCTGCTTGAGAGCAGCGACAACATCCAAATATAAAGGTTCACCGATGGAGCCTGGTTCCTTAGTTCTATCTAAGACAGCGATGGTCTTGACAGTTTCTGGTAAGGAAGCAAGTAAATGCTTGGTGGAGAATGGACGGTATAAATAAACCTTTAAGACACCGACCTTTTCACCCTTGGCAACTAAATCATCGACAACTTCGGTACAGGTTTCAGTGACGGAACCCATAGCGATGATGACCTTAGTGGCATCCTTGGCACCATAGTAAACGAATGGAGCATAATCTCTACCAGTGGCTTCGCTGACCTTCTTGAAGTAATCGCAGGCAACGCCGACGATGGCATCTTCATGTAAGTTCTGAGCTTCTCTACCCTGGAAGGTGATATCGTCATTTTCAGCACCGCCCTTAGTGACAGCGTGAGAATGTGGATTCAAAGCGGACTTCTTGAATCTTTCGACAGCATCCATATCTAATAAAGACTTCCAGAAGTCTTCATTGACAAATTCAACGTTCTGAATTTCATGAGAGGTTCTGAAACCATCGAAGAAATGAATAACTGGAGTAGCAGCCTTGATAGCGACAAGATGAGATAAAGGAGCTAAATCAGCGACATCCTGGACGGACTGAGAACAAATCATAGCAGCACCGGCCTGACGGATAGCATAGACGTCACCATGATCACCAAAGATGGACAAGGAACGAGTAGCTAAAGAACGAGCGGCACAATGTAAGACGACAGGTAACTCTTCACCGACCCACTTGTAGATATTTGGAATCATTAAGAGTAAACCCTGAGATGCAGTGTAGGTAGTAGCTAAAGAACCACCAGCAGCAGCACCATGGACAGCACCAGAAGCACCAGCTTCGGACTGCATTTCCATGACTTTGACGGTATCGCCAAAGAGGTTTTTCATACCAGCGACAGCATATTCATCGACATGTTCAGCCATAGGGCTGGAAGGAGTAATCGGGAAGATTGCAGCGACTTCAGTGAACATGTAAGAACCTAAAGCAGCAGCAGTATTACCGTCTACTGACTTCATTGAGAATTTCTCTTTTTCCATAACTTCCTCCAATATTAGTTATTCTCTAATTATATATTATATACTTAATGTAAGCGTTAACTTAACAATTTTTTGCCTTTTTTCCTTATTTTTTAGGTTAGTCATATTTAACAAGTGTAAAATAGCAACATCAAAAACAGGACTGCTCGCGCAGCCTTTTGGCAATTTTTATTAAAAACCAATAAAAAACCTAAAGTTTTTTAAAAGTTTTATCTTTTAAATTCCAACACAATATTCCCTTTTACGTTTGGTCCGACAATACAAACGATTTGTTGAACCGATATGATTATATCAAATCTTTCCGAGAAAATCTACACGCTGTATAACAAAAGGACGTTCTGGCCTTTTGTGTATGCAGATATCAAACAATTATGGAATAGTTTGTATTCAAACAATAATATTGCTTGCATATAACACATGAATGGTTTATCATATGAACGTTCATTCATATGAAAGGAGAAAATCCCCATGAGCTGTCCATGTTGTTCCAGCCATAATCACCATCATGATGAATGTTGTGCTGATGAAAATTGTTGTCATATCAATCCCGAAGAGGAAGAAAAAGAAGAACGAAAAGAGAAGATCAGAAATATCGTTCTCTTAATCTGGGGTAGTGTCTGTTTGATCACCGCCTTCATCCTCCAGAAAGTAGATGCCAGATATATAGATATCTCCTGGTCACTCTTCTCAGATGTCAACTTCTATTCCTCTTTATCCTTTATCGCCTTCCTTCTATATACAGTAGGTTATCTTCCTTTATTCCTCACCATCGGAAAAGAAGCGTTAGAAGAAATCAAAGAAGGTAACTTCTTCAATGAGAATACCTTAATGCTGGTTGCTACCGCTGGTGCTTATGCTATCAACGAACATCCCGAATCTCTCTTCGTCGTTCTCTTCTCTATCGTTGGTGAAACGTTAGAGGATTACGCTACGAGTAAATCCAAACGTTCTATCAAGAAGTTAGTCAATAACATGCCGCTATACGCTCACTATATCGATAGTGATGGTAAAGTCATTGAAAAAGAACCTGAAGAACTACAGATCGGAGATCGTATTGAAATCCGTCCTGGCGAGAAAGTCTCCGTCGATGGAAGAATCCTCTCTGGTAAATCCAGCATGGATCTTTCTTCTATCAATGGTGAATCCTTACCAAAAGATGTAACTGAGGGTGATTATATCTATTCTGGCAGTATCAACCTCTCTTCTCTCCTTGTGATGGAAGTCGGTAAAGAGTTTAAAGATTCAACCCTTTCCAAGATCATGGAACTGGTCGAAAACCAGGAGGAAAAGAAAGCCAAAGCCGAGAAGTTCATCACACGCTTTGCTAAAATCTACACTCCAGTTGTCTTAATCATTGCCATCAGCGTCTTCTTATTCGGCTTTGGCTTCTCTAATTGGAGCTGGGTAAACGGTGGTAGAGACTGGTTATATAAAGCCTTATCTATCTTGTTGATCTCTTGTCCTTGCGCACTTGTTATCGCTGTTCCGATCACCTTCTTTGCCGGTATCGGTTCCGCTTCAAAATACGGTATCCTCATCAAAGGTTCTATCGCCTTAGAAAACCTTTCTAAAACCACCACCATCATGTTTGATAAAACCGGTACTCTGACCAAGGGTAAATTCGCTTTGATCAACAAACCAGACAAAGAAGCGCACCATATCGCCGCCTCCTTAGAATCCAAGTCTACTCATCCTCTTGCTAAGGTCATTACAGAAAGTTACAAAGGTGATTTATATCAGGTAGAAGATTTAGAAAACAACCCTGGCTATGGTATTAAGGGTGTTATCAATAACGAAACATATTTAATCGGTAACAAAGCGTTCTTAGAAAAGAACAATGTCACCGAAATCAAAGAAGAAGAAACGCCGTTTAAAGTCCTCTATCTTGCCAAACAAAACGGTCCGTTTATCGCCTCCTTCATCGTCGCCGATGAAATCAAAGAAGAAGCGATAGAAGCCATCTCTTCTTTGAAGAAAGAAGGTTATCAGAAAACAGTCATGCTCTCTGGTGATGATAAGAGAATCGCTGAGGATGTCGCCCTGAAGATTCACTTAGATGAAGCCCAAGGGCAACTGCTACCAGATGAGAAATTAGAAGTGGTTAAACAGGCTGCTAACTCCTCTTCTATGGTCGCCTATGTCGGGGATGGTATCAACGATTCGCCATCCATTCTTGCCGCCAATGCGGGTATCGCCATGGGCGGTCTTGGTTCTGACGCCGCCATTGAGGCTAGTGATATCGTCATCATGGATGATAATCTCAAGAAAGTGGCGGAAGCCAAACACTTAGCGAAGAAAACCATGACCACCGCCAAGGTCGTCATCTTCACTTCTATTGCCTTAAAGCTTCTCTTCATGATCTTGGTTGTCACTGGTTTGCTTGGTAAGTTTGCTATGATCGTCTCTGGTTTATCGGATACCGGGGTGATGATCATCTGTGTCTTAATCGCCTTAAGCATGTCGTTCTACAAACCAAAATATCTCAAGAAACAATAACTCGGAACAGCAAATAAGTTTTTAATAAGCTGTGTTTGTTGTTTCCACAATTCAGATTGATGACAAAAGAGACAGTTGAATAACCTACATGAACGTGGGTTAGCCAACTGTCTCTTTTAATCTTTGTAGTTAATTTTTCTCTGAAAATTCAAAGAGGGACCTTTGTAGGGCCCCTCTTCGTGTATGTAAAGGAATGAATTTATTATCGTTCTCAAGGCATCAGTTATCCTGATGTTAATTACATCATACACCACCGACTTAAAATTTAATTAAAACTCTATAGTGCACGTGAGGGATAAATCAGCATCAGAATTGGTATAATATCGGCGCCGCACTAAACTGTGGCGCAATTCTATTGAAAGAGCC
>CACXYG010000033.1 GCA_902771745.1 uncultured Erysipelotrichaceae bacterium
AATAGAATACCACGTATCAGGGTGCGGAACCTATTGGGCTAGCCCAATAGGTTCTTTCTGTCATTGATAATTATCACTTCAGTTTACAATTAAGGAAAAAGTTAAAATTAACTAACCAAAATAATATAAAAACACTAAAGAAACATCCTTCCTACCCTTTATAATCTAGGGGTATAGGAGGGATAGGATATGGAATTTGATGGCATCAAAAACAAATTTGGTTTTGGTTGTATGAGACTTAAGATGGTCGATGAGAAAGTGGACTATGCTGAATTTGCTAAGATGATCGACTTGTTTATGGATAACGGTTTTACTTATTTTGATACGGCTAGAGTCTATCTTGGTGGTCAAAGTGAGACCGCTCTTCGTGATTGTCTGGTCAAACGTTATCCTCGTTCTTCTTTCACTTTGACCGATAAGTTATCAGATTCCTGCTGGAGCGAAGAAAAGGATATCCGTCCTTTGTTTGAATCTCAGTTAGAATCCTTAGGCACTGATTATCTTGATTTTTATCTTTTTCATGCGATGAGTGCACCTCGTTATGAGAAATATCAAAGAGAACATGCCTTTGAAGTGGTTCAGCAGCTGAAAAAGGAAGGTAAGATCAAACATATCGGTATGTCCTTCCACGATCAACCAGAAGTCTTGGATAAGATCTTAAGTGAACAACCTTGTATCGAGGTGGTTCAGATTCAGTTCAATTATCTGGATATCGATAATCCTCATGTCAGAAGTATGGGTTGTTATGATGTTTGTGTTAAACACCATAAACCGGTGATCGTCATGGAACCGATCAAGGGTGGAACTTTAGTGAACTTACCAGATGAAGCCTTAGATGTCTTAAAGGAATGTGGTAAAGGCAGTCCTGCCTCTTATGCTTTACGTTATGTTGGTTCTCATGATCAGATTTTCATGATTCTTTCTGGTATGGGTACTAGAGAACAAATGTTAGATAATATTTCCACCATGAAGGATTTTGTTCCTTTTGGTGAAAAGGAATTTACAGCGGTTAAGAAAGTTAATGAAATCTTAACTAAGGCGCATACCATTCCTTGTACTTCTTGTCATTATTGTACGCCGGGTTGTCCGATGCAAATTCCGATTCCAGAAATCTTTGCTATTCGTAATAACGAGACCTTGTTCCATGTCTGGTCTCCAAAGAAAGATTATGAAATGTTGACCATGGATAAATCCAAAGCCAGCGCTTGTATCGCCTGTGGTCAGTGTGAAGGTATCTGTCCACAACAGTTAGAAATCATTTCTCTGTTAAAAGAGATTGCTGAGAAATATGAATAGATGATGGTGTGTCTTCTTTTTGTAAGACACACCATTCTTTCGTCTTATAATAAATATAAATAAGGAAGGAGAGGGAAATGGCAATCATTAAATCTTATGTGTGTTGTCATGCTCCGATATTGGTTCATGAAGTCGGTCAAGGTGAAGAAGAACTGGTTAAAGATACGCTTTCTAGTTATCAACAAATTGCTAAAGAAATCGCTCAACTAAAACCCGATACCATCGTGATATCTTCTCCGCATATGCATTGTTATTCGGATTGTTTTATCTTAGCTTTGGCAAATAAAGGCTATGGTTCTTTTTCACGTTTTAAAGCTTCTCAGGTCAAGTTTGCCGAAGTCTATGATGATGAGTTGAATCAATTGATTTTAGATAAGGCCATGAAGAGAGATGTTCCTTGTTATGGGGATTCTAACCAAGGAAAAGATTTCACTTTCGATCATGGTTCTCTTGTTCCGTTGTACTTTATCGAAAAGGAATATCAGGATTTCAAGGTGGTTAGAATTTCTATTTCTGGTCTATCCTATGCCAAGCATTATGAAATGGGTCTTGCGATACAGGATGCTATAGAGGAATTAGGAAGAAAAGTTGTTTATATCGCCTCTGGAGATTTAAGCCATTGTCAAAAAGAGGATGGGCCTTATGGATTTAAAGATATCGGTCCTGTCTATGATGAAAAGATCATGAAGACATTAACAAAAGGTGATTTTGTTGACCTTCTTTCCTATGACCCTGAGATGGTGGATGAAGCGGAAGTATGTGGTCATCCTTCTTTTGTAATGATGGCTGGTGCATTAGATGGAAGAAGTCTAGATATTCATTATTATTCTCATGAAGCAACCTTTGGTGTTGGTTATGGTATGGTATCATTTACACCCACAGGTGTTTCAACTGATAGAAATGCCTTAGACCAGTATTATCAAAAAGAAAAAGATGAGATTCAAAATAAGATGAAAGCTCAGGATGATTATGTCAAACTAGCTCGTGATACCATCGAACTATATATCACAACAGGAAAACTGTTGATGCCTGATCAAAATTTGGATCCTACTTTATTTAGAAATGAGGCGGGTGTTTTTGTCTCGATTCATGAGTTTGGTCAATTGAGAGGTTGTATTGGTACCATTGCTCCAACCAGACATAATATCGCAATGGAGATTGTCAATAACGCCATCTCCGCTTGTAGCAATGATCCTCGATTTAATGAAATCAAAGAAGAAGAACTACCTTATCTTGATATCTCGGTTGATGTGCTTTCTCCTTTTGAAAGAGTGCCTGATATGTCATATCTTGATCCTAAGAAGTATGGTGTCATTGTCCAAAAGGGTCAAAAAAGAGGCCTGTTGTTACCTGATTTAAAAGGTGTCGATGGTGTGGAGCAACAAGTTTCCATTGCCAAAAGGAAAGCTGGTATTAACGCTTATGAAGATGAGTTTGAACTCTATCGTTTTACGGTGGTAAGACATGTATGAGATGTGAGGTCTGTTTTCGTCATTGTGATTTAAAAGAAGGTCAACTTGGTTTTTGTAAAGCCAGAATTTGTCGTGAAGGGAAAATCGTTGCTGATAATTATGGTTATATCACCTCGATTGGATTAGACCCAATTGAAAAGAAACCATTATATGAGTTTCATCCGGGTTCTTATATTCTTTCTCTTGGTTCTTATGGCTGTAATCTGGCTTGTCCGTTTTGTCAGAATTATGAAATCTCTCAATATCGATTGAAGAAAGAAGCAAACTATTATTCCCCTGAAGATATCATCTCTCAGGCGTTATATTTAAAAGAACGGTATGGAAATATCGGTTTGGCTTTTACGTATAATGAAGCCCTTGTCGGCTATGAATATGTGTTAGATTGTGCAAAACTTGCTCACGAACACGGACTACTTAATGTTCTTGTTACCAATGGTTGTGCTTCTTTAGAAGTCCTCCATAAAATCCTTCCTTATATCGATGCGATGAACATCGATTTAAAGGGTTTTGATGAGAAATATTTCTCTTATATCGGCTCTTCTTTAAGTATGACAAAGGAGTTTATCAAGGAAGCTTATCAACACTGTCATGTGGAACTGACAACACTGGTGGTCACTTTAAGAAACGATGATTTATCAGTCTTTGAGGAAGAATGTAAGTGGATTGCCTCTCTTGATGATATGATTCCTCTTCATCTTTCTAGGTATTTTCCAAGATACAAAGAAAAATCTCCAGCTACGCCAATGAAGACTTTGCTGGGGATGGAAAAAATCGCCAAGAAGTATCTGAAAAGTGTGTATCTTGGAAATGTCTAATCCTCAAAGGAATCAAAGACTTCCGCTTTGATTTCATTGATGTCATCAATAGATATCTTGGTGTCATCTTTTAAAAGGATATATTTTTCTACTTCATCTAATCGCTTCAAAGTTGAGGTGACCTCTTCATAACGGCCACCTTTTTTCTTCTTATCCTTGATGAAATAAGAAATGGTAAATTCAATGTTATCTTTCTTATGTTCAGATAGATAATTGAGTTTACGATTGATTTCCAGTTTTTCTTCTTCGCTGATTTCTATCTTGCTGGAGACTTGTCTTCCGGCTTCTTTAATCGCATCTTCATAACCAGTTAAGGCAGCAAAGGGAGAAAACTGGGCTGCTCTATCATATAAAGACATATGAGGATGGGTTTCGGAAACGTGGTGCGGAAGATTGATGATAGAGGAATAATCATGAATATCATCGCTCATGCTTTATGTCCTCCTATCTGATTGTTGCGGTCAATACCAGTGGCTCCTTCTTCATAGTCGGTGGCTTTTAAAACAGAGTTTTTACCATACTTCTTTTTGATCGAAAGTAAAGCTTCCTGAAAAGTAAAGCTTCCTGAACTCTCTTTTCTTTTTCGAGTTCCTGGTTTAACTTTTCTTCTCTCTTCTTTTGTTGATCATAGTCGACAAATAAAGAGAGTTGTTCGGGAGCGGCATTGTACTCTTTGGCTTTTTCTTCATCCACCAAATTGCAAACCGCAATATTGATTCGTCTGACTAATAAATTCTTATTAACAATTTTATCGTATAGTTGTGTAATGGCATTGACTAACAGGGTGGTCGAAGACGTATATCTACCAATGTTGATACTGCCATGTGCGTTCTTTGGCACTTTTCTTCCATACCAATCTGTCTGTATTTCACCTTTATATTTTTCTCTGATGTTGGGGTCAGAGAGATTATCAATATCATAGCCGATGGATAAGACTAATTGATTGGTCATCAGCTTTTTATGAACCAGATCAAGAGATAACTCATCCGTCATTTCCGTGACCAGAATCTTAGCCTTAGCAAAGTCATATCCACAGTGGATGACTTGACCAGAGGATAGAGAGTTACTGGATGGTTTATAACTCTTGATATCTTTCATTCTGGTCGGTTCATATCCCCAGGCATGATCGATCAACAGTTCGGCGTTGATACCAAACTCTTTATAGAGCAAGTCTTCGTTGTAGTAATCATCTTTTGAGCCGACAGAGCATTTTGCAATATCACCCATGGTATATAAACCTAGGGCTTCTAATCTTCTAACATAACCAGCACCGACTCTCCAGAAGTCTTTTAACGGCTTATGATTCCAGAGTTTTTCTCGATAACTCATCTCATCAAGCTGAGCGATTCTCACTCCGTCTTTATCCGCAGGGATATGCTTAGCCACAATATCCATCGCGACTTTGGCTAGATACATGTTGGTGCCAATACCAGCGGTAGCGGTAATACCGGTGTTCTTTAAAACATCTTGAATCATGATCATCGCTAGTTCATGGGCGCTCTTTTGATAGTTCTTCAAATAGTTGGTGACATCCATGAAGACTTCATCAATGGAGTAGACGTGGATATCTTCGGGAGCGATATATTTTAAATAAATCGAATAGATCTTGGAGGATATCTCGATATATTTTGCCATTCGTGGCGTTGCAGCGATATAGGATAGGGATAATTCTGGTGATTTGGCTAATACGGTGGCACTAGTAGATTCTCCAAGGAAATCTTTATAAGGGCATTTCTTCTTTCTTTCACGATTGACTTCTTTGACTTTCTGGACCACTTCAAAAAGTCTTGCTCTTCCAGGAATGCCATAGGCTTTTAAAGAGGGAGAGACAGCAAGACATATGGTCTTTTCAGTTCTTGAAGTATCGGCAACTACTAAATTGGTCGTTAAAGGATCGAGATTTCTCGCCACACATTCTACAGAAGCGTAGAATGATTTTAAATCGATGCAGATATAGGTTCTATTATGTTCGTTCATCAGAATTTCTTATGCCTACGGATGTTATCAATATGAGCATCAAAGGAGATGGAACAGATGCCATTGGTATAGATGAGAAGAGGGATGATCATCAATAAAGAGATGGTAGATCCTAAGGTATAGTATAAAAGAATTGTCACACCGATAAAAATAGAATAGACAACCATTTCTCCTAAAAGGGTGGATAAGATGACTTTTCTGTTGATGGCTTTATCAAATCTGACTTTCCCTTTTCCCATGACAATCCAGGATTCCACCAAGGATAAGAAGATATTTAAAACCAGAATCAATAAAGCGGACAAGACGACTGGCACGTTATATCTGACTGTCAAGAAAGTAGCAAAGGTGATGATTGCGGCAATCAAAAAAGCTTCAATCAATTTTTCTAGGACGGTCTGATAAACTGCACAATAAAGATTCTTTCCATAGATGATATAAGTAGAAACAAAATCGGTGATGGATATCCCGAGAACAATGATGCCTCCACCGATACCAAAACCAGTTAAAAGAGTGGTTTTACAAGTCTCTTCATAGGTGGATAAGGCTGCACTGGAAGCGGCATAATTGTTGTTGATCAATTGATCAAGACCAACAAAAGTATCACCAAACCAAGACGTGGTGAATAAGACCTGAAAAGTATGATCAAGACCTTGGTCAAAGGATAGCATCGCTAACCTTTGATTGAGGTAATTGGTGATTTCTACTGCATTTCCCGTTTCTTTATCCGCGAGTTCTTCGGTAGAGGCAGATATCAAGGTGTGAAAAGAACCGTTGCCGCTGATATAGATGACTAAAACACCGATGATCAGAAAAAATAAAAACAAGACAAAAGGAACCCATATCCATTTCAAGTTGATGAAGTAACGTTTGATAATGTTTTTTGCCATGGAGAAATTATAGCACTGAATTTTGGCTTATTTATTGGCTTTTCTAATAATTTCTTTTAATTCTTCTTTATTGAATTCTTTTGGTACTGGATAGAGTGGATTACCTTCTTTAGCACTATGTGAGGCAAGGAATTCTAAATCCTTATCCTGAATCTTACCTTCAAAGGAAGATGGGATGTTCATCTTCTGGTTCATCTCTTTGATCCAAGAGATGACTGCTTTAGCTTTTATTTCTTCACTTTCAGTTTTCTCTTTTAATTCTAATAAGTCAGAAACTTCAGCTAGTTTCTTATAAGCATTCTTACCATAGGCTTCTAAGACGTAAGGTAAAAGAATGGCGATACATAAGCCATGTGGCATATGATAAACACCACCGATAGAATGGGCAAGCGCATGAACATAACCGACATAAGCTCTAGTGAAAGCAACACCGGCGTTAAAAGAAGCTTCAAGCATATTCTTTCTAGCGATGTCATTATGAGAATCTAAATAGAAATCATAAAGATGATCCTTGATTGCCTTCATGGCTTTGGTAGCATAATCATCCGTCAACTTTGTTCCACTATGTCCGATATAGGCTTCTATAGCATGGGTAAAAGCATCCATACCTGTCGTAGCGATGATCTTTGGTGGAAGATTTTCTAATAAAGCATCATCTAACACAGCAACTTGGGGAATTAAATGACCATCATTGATGGCAAATTTATCATTGGTCTTTTCATTGGTGACAACACTGGCAACAGTCGTTTCACTACCCGTACCAGCCGTGGTTGGAACGGCGATGAAGTAAGGGATGTCTTTTCCGACTTTCAAGACACCTTTAAAATGATCTAATGTCTTTTCTGGTTTTAACGTCTTACAACCCAAGGCTTTACTCGCATCGATAACAGAGCCACCGCCGATGGCAAGAATACAATCACAGTTGTGTTCGTTATAGAACTGATAGAGTCTTTCAATGGATTCAAAACTCGGATCAGGTTTGATATCTATGTAGGTATCAAAAGAAATATTTTTACTCTTTAATTCTGTTAAGAAGTTCTGAACAGGATTTAAATTGATGATGATAGTATCACTGACAATCAAAGGATGTTTGCAGTGATTCATTTCCCACAAAGATGGAATGTCATTTAACGAATGATGAACTTCGGGAATGCGGAAATTCAAAACCTTCATCGCGATACGGAAGATACCTTGGTAGGTACGACAATATGCTCTTTTAAAAATATTCATATACTACCTCGATAAGCCTAAAGCTTTCTTTTGTCTTTGAATGTTTTCTTCTTCTTGTTTGGTAAGAGTGGTCTTTTCAAAACGATATTTCTGTTTGATTGCTGGATACTTTTCTTTATCGACTTCCGATAAGAACATCTTTAATGGTCTGACATATAAAAGGAAGTCATCATAGAGTCCTTGATAGACCATCATCTCTTCTCTGGTTTCTGAATGGATGGCAACGCCCTTGATTTCATAGAGATACTGCGTGGTGTTTGGATCAACAGTTTCTCTTTTGAAGTGTCTGACGATGTCTCCTGGTTTTAGTGTTCTGTTCATAATGTGAGGTTCCTTTGAGAAATATTATAAATGTTTTCCGTAGGAAAAGTTTGCCTTTTGATTTTATTTGTAAAAAATATGTTGCCAAATCTTATACCTCGTGATATGATGTATATCGTGAAAGGCGGTATCGTATGGACGCTCAACTACGAAGAGGCATCTTGGATGTTTGTGTCTTGTCAGCCATCAAGAACGAAGACTCTTATGGTTACAAGATCATCAAAGATTTAAAACCGGTGTTAGAACTATCCGAATCGACGCTTTATACCATTTTGAAACGATTGGAAGAAGCAAAGATGTTGGTCGTTCGGTCAGCGGAATATGAAGGTCGATTAAGGAAGTATTATCACATTACTCCTAGGGGACTAAGACGTATTGAAGAATTTAAAGAAGAATGGAAAGAACTTATGGGTGTCTACTCATTTATTGCGGAGGGCTACTGAGATGAAAAAGAGTGAGTTCTTAGAAGAATTAAGAAGCAAATTGGGTGGATTACCCAAGAAAGACTTGGAAAGTCGAATCAGTTTCTACGATGAGATGATCTCTGATCGTATGGACGAAGGAAAAAGCGAAGAAGAAGCCGTTTCAGAGATTGGCAGTGTAGATGAAGTCGTAGACCAGATTGCTGGTGAAACTTCTCTGGTCAGTCTTGTCAAAGAGAAAACCAAACCTAAGAGATCGTTAAAGGGATTTGAAATCGTCTTGTTGGTGTTAGGTTTCCCACTTTGGTTCCCACTGTTGTTGGTCACTTTCATCTTAACCGTGGTTGGTTATTTCCTCATTTGGATTCTTGTCATTGTTACTTATGTGGTGGAAGCAGCCTTATTAGTAGGTTCCTTTGGTAGCTTAGTTGTCTTTATTGGATCCATGGTTGGTGGCAATCCCAATTTGATTGCCCTTGGATCCTTCTTCATCGGCCTTGGTGGAGCATGCTTGTTCATCTTCTTATGCATCGGTGCAACCAAGGTTACTGTCAAATTATCGAAGGCGATTTCCAAGAGTATCAAATCCGCCTTTATCAGAAAGGGAAATTAATAAAATGAAAGGTATTGTTCTTGTTCCAATTATATTAGGTGTCGGTTTACTTGCAGTTGGTGGCACTGTGGCTGCTATAGGCTATAATAACGCCATTAAGACAGAAGCGGTCACCAACACACATGAAGTGAGTGAAGAATTCAGTAAGGTCAACATCGATGTTGATATCTCTGATGTTGTCTTCGTCACTTCTGAAAATGACGAAAAGAAGGTTGTCTGCGAAGAAGAAAAAGATGTTGTCCACACCGTCAAAGTAGAAAATGACACGCTGACAGTCACTTATGATGATCAAAGAGCCTGGTATGAAAAGTGGTTCAACTGGTCTTTTGTGAAAAGAAGCGTGAAGGTCTATCTTCCAGCGACTACGTATTCTGATTGTGTGATTCACTCCAGTACTGGTGAGGTGACTGTCGGTTCTGGTTTCACGTTTGCCAATATGGATGTTAAAACAGCCACCGGAAATGTCAAAGTCTCCACTCAGGTGACAGAGGATATCAAGGTGAATACTTCCACTGGTAATATCAACGTGGAAAAGTCTAACCCAACAAGCCTAGACATCAAGTCTTCTACTGGTAATATCACCTTGAGTGATATGGAAGTGCAGGATCATATCACTCTCAAGTGTTCTACCGGAAATATCAAAGCCGATAATATCAAAGCCAAATCCTGGGAATCTCAGTGTTCCACCGGTGGTGTCAGTTTAACGAACACCATCGTTGAGAAACATATGAGTGTCAAGACCTCCACTGGCGAAATCCGTTTAAATGATTGTGATGCGGAAACCTTATATCTCAAGTCAGACACCGGTTCTATCAAGGGTACTTTATTAACTTCCAAAGATTTCTATGCCTCTAGTGATACTGGTAAAGTAACGGTTCCTCATTCGACCACGGGTGGAAAGTGTGAAATTGAAACTGACACCGGTGAAATCAACATCTCTATCAAAGAGTAATTTTTCTTCATTAAAATAAGTTGGAAATAAAAAAAGCCTTCTATCTCTTACCTAGTTTGGTAGAAGATAGAAGGCTATTTTACTTGGTCATGCGGTCAAGAAGAGCAGAAACTTCTTCCATCTTGCTATCGAGATCTTCCCCTTCCTTAGCTTCGTGAACACAATGTGCTAAGTGAGCGGAAAGGATCTCGTTGTTGGCATGTTTTAAAAGAGTGATGACTGCAAGAATCTGATTGGAGACATCTATACAATAGGCATCTTCATCAATCATCTTGCCAATACCTTCTAACTGGCCTTTGGCGATGGAGAGTTTGCGTTGAATCTTTTTATGATCCGCTCTCATTATAAAGTCTTGATACCTAAGAAGGTCTTGCCTCTGGATTCGACAGCCTCCTTAGCCTGGGCCTCCGTGATACCCTTTTTGGATTTGACGATGACAGAGTTCTTGGTTCTGTCGACAACGACGTCCTTGACGCCATCAATCTTTAAGAAGGCTTCCTTCATGTGAGCCTCGCAATGCTCACACTTCATGCCTTCTACACCGACTTCCTGCTTGACTGAAGCAAATAAAGATAATGCCATATCGTTTTGACCTCCTATTTTGATATGTCTTCGACTTTTCCTGGTTTATAACCAGCCTCTTTTACGACTTTGACTAATGTTTTATCGTCAACCTCTTTAAAGAGGTGGATGATCGCATCTAAATTTTCTAAGGATACCTCTGCACTTGAGACACCCTCAACTCCTTCCAAGGCTTCTTTGACATGTCTGACACAGTTTTCACACATCATGTCAGTGACCGGAAGTCTTTTAAGGATTTCAACAGCAGCAGAAGATACTTCTTCTTTCTTAGCACCTAATAGTTCGGGAACTTCTTTTCTGTTCTTTCTCAAGTGAGACTTAGTGTTATCTAAATGATAAAGATTTAATCGCAAGGCATTTAAGACCACAGTCACACTCGATAATGCCATTGCAGCAGCGCCCATCCAGGGTCTAAGTTTGGCTAGACCAAGAGCGGAGAAACTGCCAGCGGCAAGGGGAATCATGACTAAGTTATAGAAGAATGCCCAGAAGAGATTTTCTTTGATATTACGTAATGTCTGACGAGAAAGACGTATAGCTTTACTAGCATCTAATAATGTTGATCTTGTCAAGATGACATCAGCAGAATCAATAGCGATATCACTGCCGGCACCGATGGCCATACCGATATCGGCTTGTGTTAGAGATGGCGCATCATTGATACCATCGCCAACCATGATGACTTTACCATATTGTTGTAATTTCTTGATGACATCTTGTTTGCCATCCGGAAGAACATCCGAGATGACATCATCAATCCCGACTTCAGCAGCAATCGCCTTGGCGGTGAGATAGTTGTCACCAGTTAACATGATCGGAGTAAGACCTAAGGCTTTCAACTCTTGAATCGCTTGTAAGGAATCTTCTTTGATGGTATCGGCAACAGCGATGATACCAATCACTTTATTATCAGCGACAAAGAAGAGCGGTGTCTTACCTTTACTTGCATAAGCATTTGCTTTTTCTTCTAATTCTGGGGTTAATAACTGATTTTCTTCCATTAACTTCGCATTACCAGCATAGACGTTTTGATTATGGATTCTTCCTTCAATGCCATGACCGATCATGGCTTTGAAGTCTAAGCATTCATGTAAGGTGATGTTCTCTTCTTTGGCTTTTTGTACAATCGCTTTGGCAAGCGGATGCTCACTTTTGCTTTCTAAGGAAGCAGCGATAGATAAAAGTTCTTCATTAGAGATATCAAATGGTTCAATATCCGTGACACTTGGCTGACCCTTGGTGATGGTACCTGTCTTATCTAAGACGATATATTCCATCTTACCGGTTTCTTCAAGTGCACTAGCCGTCTTAAATAAGATACCGTTTTTAGCACCTTTGCCATTGCCGACCATGATGGCAACCGGTGTTGCTAGACCAAGCGCACATGGACAAGAGATGACCAAAACAGCAATCGCTCTTTCGATAGCATAGGTGAGTGTGGTTGTTCCATCGTTGAAGAAAGAAACAAAGTTGCCTCCAAAGATGAGCCAGCAAACAAACACGACAAGTGCAATTGAGATAACAATTGGAACAAAGATACCTGCAACCTTATCAGCGATGGCAGAGATCTTTGTTTTGGTAGAAGAGGCTTCTTCGACCATTTTGACAATCTGATGTAAGGTAGTGTCATTGCCAACACGGGTTGCCTTACAAGTCAAGGCACCGTTTTGGTTGATGGTGGCAGCCGAGACTTTAGATCCGACTATCTTATCTACAGGTAAGGATTCACCAGTCAAAGCCGATTCATCAACCGCGGATTGACCCTCTATGACTATGCCATCGACAGGGAATGATTCACCAGGTTTGACTAAGAAGATATCATCTGATAAGACATCTTCTACAGGGATTGTCATCTCTTGATTGTTGCGGATGACATGGGCTTGTTTTGGTGCCAAATCTAATAGACCTTTGATCGCATTGGTTGTCTTGCCTTTGGAATAGGCTTCTAATGTCTTACCGATGGTGATCAGAGTAGGAACCATACCGGCTGTTTCAAAAGACAAGTTCATACTTGCCTTCATGACATTGTCCCAATCATTGTTCTTGGCATAGAAGCCCATGACAAACATCATGATGAAGGAATATAAGAAGGCGACCCCACTACCAAGAGCAACCAGGGTATCCATGTTTGCTCCACCGTGGAACAATGCCTTGAAGCCAGAGATGAAGAACTTCTTGTTGATGATCATGATGATCAAAGCAAGACTCATCTCGGTTAATCCGACTAGAAGTTCGTTTTCGCCAAAAGCACCTAGTGGGAAGATGGTGGTCTTATAGGCCATATTGAGCATATAACCCATACCGATATAGAAGAGTGGGATGAGAAGAACAAGAGAGATGACCAGCCTTTTTAATAACACGGGTGTCTCTTTATCTTCTAGTTCTTCTCTTAGGTTTTCTTTACTGGTGGTTGACTTTTCTCCAGAAGCCAGACTGGCACCATAGCCGGCATCTTTGACCGCTTTGATGATGTCTTCTTTCTTAACGGAGTCGTCATAGCTCACAAGCATGGAATTGGTCAACAGATTGACGTTGACTTCTTCAATACCCGGGATTTTTCTGACAGCCTTATCCACATGGGCAACACAGCTTGCACAACTCATACCAGTAACATTGTATTTCTCGTTTGTCTTCACGATGTTACCTTCTTTCTAATACCCCCATGGGGTATTTGATACTCTTATTATATTCTTCTAAATAAGAGAGTCAACCAATATACTCAAGAAATAAAAATGAACCAGCCGAATGACTGGTTCATGATGATACGGTGGTTAGAAGACTTTTTCCGCTTCTTTGTTTTCAGTGATGGCTTCGCCATCCTTATAGGCTGGTTTATAAGCCTTGAATTCACCAAAGCGGTATTCCTTATATGCCTTCATACTAGCCTTGATGACTTTGATTGCTTCTTCAGCACCTTTGATAGAGGTGACATTGGTCGGTTTACCTTCCAAGTTCTTATAGACGCGGAAGAAATGTCTGATTTCATTGCCGACAAAGCTTGGAAGCTCGCTGATATCCTTGAAGTTGGAATAGAATGGGTCGTTGATGGCAACGGCGACGATTTTATCGTCGATGTAGCCCTGGTCGACCATTCTGACCATACCGATAGGACGGGCATCCACTTCACAGAGTGGAACTAAAGGTTCCTGACATAAGACAAGAACATCAAGAGGGTCATTATCCTGAGCAAACGTAAGAGGGATAAAACCATAGTTTGCGGGATAGTAAGTAGCAGAGTATAAGACACGGTCAAGTTTAATCAGACCGGTGTGCTTATCTAATTCGTATTTACAACTGGAACTCTTCGGGATTTCGATAACCGCGGTAAATAATTCCGGGGTGATCTGTTTGGGGTTCATATCATGCCAAATGTTCATCATAATTCTCCTTTGTCACCTATCATTATATAAGGTTGACAATTATCCATAAACTATTTTATAGGGTTAATAAAAAAGAAGTTTTCAAGGTTTTAGAAAAATAGTTTATTGTCTAATATTATAACTCTACTACCCATCCCTTTTAAACTGTTTTTGAAATGATAGAGTTTTCATTGCGTTTTTTATAAAAAACGCTTTGAAAAGGGCTTACAACTAGTATAATAATGAACGCCGTAAACTTTGGGAGGTCCCCTTATGGAACAAAAACGCTATGACGCTATTATCATCGGTGCTGGCCCAGCTGGTATCTTCACCGCTTTGGAACTCACCAGCAAAAAACCAGAAGCCAAAGTCTTGATCATCGATCAGGGCAGAAACCTTGCCAGCAGAACCTGTCCTGCCAGAAAGACAGGTGTTTGTGTCCACTGCAATCCATGTGCGATTGTCAACGGTTGGGCAGGCGCTGGCGCATTCTCCGATGGTAAGTTATCTCTCTCCGATGAAGTCGGTGGCCATATCAACGAATATGTCGGTCACGACAAAGCCATGGAACTCATCCATGATGCGGATCAGTATTATTTACAATTCGGTGCCAGCGAGGAAGTCTTCGGTCTTGACGATGCCAAGGTGGAAGAAATCGCTTATGAAGCATCCAAATACAATATCCATTTAGTACCATGTCCAGTCAGACACTTGGGTACTGAAAGAGCCGTCTCTGTCTTAATCGGCATGCACGATTATCTTGTCTCTAAGACCAATACCACGTTCTTAGAACTCACCTCAGCGTTAGAAATCTTAAAAGAGGAAGACAAGGTCACTGGCGTGGTTATC
>CACXYG010000034.1 GCA_902771745.1 uncultured Erysipelotrichaceae bacterium
GGCTTTGACACCAAAAATGGTGCGATATCGAACATTCTATTCAAAGAAAGCGCGATGATTTCGAAATTTTTCATCACCACACTGCAAAAGAAGATTTATTGCAAATTAATAAAAATCTTATACGAAAACGTTAATCTGCCTTGTTTTACCATGTTTTTGATGGTAAAATTTTTCCGGAAGAATATGGAATGAAGTGTTTCTCTGTATTTGTGATTTGTATGTTATTGCATGCTTGCAATTACCAACCTATTGATGATTTTGGTCGGTCTTCGAGGAAAAGAACATTTGAAGAAACTGATATTCCTGTTATCCAGAGAGATATTTATTTGGAAAATGAAATGGCCAAACGAAGTATCTATAGGATTTCGCAAGGTTTTTAGATTATGTGGAAGCCTAAATCTCAAAATATTTAGAAATAAATATATCCCGCCCTACTTACCAAAGGGCATAACTAGTTATCGCTATTCATCTAATCAACGTCGAGTTAATTGTTTTTTTGTTCATACCTAGATACAAATATGATTGCAAAATGTGGTACAGTTCTGGAGATCAAACAATTAGAATTTATGACGAAAAACTAACTTTATTAAAGAGTGTGCAAGGCAAGATGACATTTACATTTGACGCAAATAAACTATACTTAATCTACGTTAGATTTCCAATAAATGATAATAATGTTTTGCAATTGGCATCGTTGACAATTAATACTTTGTGAGGTGGATTATGAAACATATGTTTTATCGGGCGATGATTGTTGTTCTTACCTTTGTATCTTCATTTTTGTTGGCTCATCTTTATGATGTAAATTATATCAAGTCAGAATTGGTGGATGCGAAAGTCAATTATCTTTACGACAATGATTATGATTATGTCGAGACAGCCAATATCCTTGGATATCGTTATTTATTTGAACCTGATCCTCTTCGACAGGAAGGTCATGAAAGAGACATTGAAGATAAGCGATATTTCTTCTATCAGGACTATCAACTGAAAGTTCATCACGAAAGTTCAATGTTACGATGGAGAACCATATTCCCATATCATACCTTCGATTTGCCATCAGAGACCACTTTTATCAGAGGAAATGAACCAGCGCGAAATGGTGATGAAATTGCCTTAGGTTATGATTTATGCGTGTTTATGCGTGAAAACGGAGGCTTGATGGACTTAAACCTTTCTTCGATTGAAGATATTGTCGGTCGCCAGTTGAAGATGTTACGTGTTGTGGTTCACGACGATGATTATAAGATACTGGAATACACAGTAACAGTCAGCGGTATCTATAAAGTGGAAGGTAAGGCTGCTCCGATTACTAAAGATGAGTTTCATGTTGCAGATTATAGCCTAACCACCAGTCGGTATTGGTATTCTTCAGTTGAGCAAAGAACCAATCTTTTTAATGAATCTTTCTGCTATCCATGGTATTGTGTCAATCCCGTTATCGTCAGCTATAAAAAACCTGATAGAAAGTCAGAATTAAAAAAGGAAATGGCTGATGATGTCATCTTACATAGTGCCATTGAAAATCTCTATTATCCACCGATGGGGCAACAGTCAAAGCGTTATTCTAGTGTCCCAAGAATGGTTTATCAGGTTATCTACCTGGTTACTTCCCTATTAACAGTTGTTCTTCTGACCGCATTTGTCTTTGGTCTATTGTATCAAGAAAAAACTTATGAGATTGTTGATGTTTCGTTCTTGAAAAAAGAGTGGTTGATTTTTGCTCTTGGCGTCATCGCTATGGTACTTACACCATGTCTGATGCGATTATATATGCCTTGGTTATCCCTTGTTGTACCTATAGTGTTTGGCCTGCTGTTGTTGATAGGCATTTATAGTTTATCGATTGCTATTCACTCCATTATCATCAAATCAAGAAGTTAGAAAGTAAAATATCCCAACCGGATCTCCGGTTGGGATTGTTTAGTTCTAATGGAAAATAGATGATTTTAAATCTGTGCCACACCTGTCTCAACTGCAGCTTTGGCAACTGCTTTAGAGACCGCCTCAACCACTCTCTTATCAAATGGTGAAGGAACGATGTAGTCAGGAGTAAGCTCCTCTTCTTTGATGACATTGGCAATTGCATGAGCAGCAGCTAATTTCATCTCTTCGTTGATCTTTTTGGATCTGACGGATAAAGCACCTTTAAAGATGCCTGGGAAAGCTAAAACGTTGTTAATCTGATTTGGGAAATCAGAACGACCGGAACCGACGATATAGGCACCAGCTTCTTTGGCATCTGGATAAGAGATTTCCGGAACGGGATTGGCCATGGCAAAGACGATGGCATCCTTGTTCATGGAAGCGACCATTTCCTTGCTGACAAGGTTAGGAGCAGAAACACCAATGAAGGCATCTGCACCTTTTAATAAAGAAGCGAGTGTATTGTCATGATTCTTTGGAGAATCGAAGACACCATCATCTAATAATTCCTGAATGAGGAAATCATAAGTGACATATTTTTCTTTATCGACAACACCCTGAATGTTATAGGCGTTGATGGTGCCAACACCAATCTTTTTAAGCATTCTGGCAACCATCGAACCAGCAGCGCCAGTACCAGAGAGGACAACTCTCATATCCTTGAGATTTCTCTTGGTGAGTCTAGCGATATTCAAGAAGGCAGCCGCAACGATGATAGAAGTGCCGTGCTGATCATCGTGAAAGACAGGAATATTCATCTCTTCGTTGAGTCTTCTTTCGATGGTGACACATCTTGGAGCAGAGATGTCTTCCAAATTGATCGCACCAAGGGTTGGTTCAAGATATTTGCAGGTCTTGATAATTTCTTCGACATCCTGAGTCTTTAAACATAATGGGAAAGAATCAACACCAGCTAATTCTTTTAACAGGATAGATTTGCCTTCCATAACAGGGATGGCTGCATCTGGACCGATATTGCCAAGACCTAAGACAGCAGAGCCGTCGGTGATGACCGCAACCATGTTCTGTTTGGCTGTATAGACATAACTCAAAGAAGGATCTTTTTCGATTTCTTTACAGGCATAGGCAACACCTGGCGTATAGGCAAGGGCAAGGTCATGCTGGTTTTCAATTCTGACCTTGGAACGCATCTCTAATTTACCGCCTTTTTCTTTGTGTAAGGCGAGTGCTTCTTCTTTTAAATCCATAATGATGTTTATCTCCCTTTAAATAAGTTGTTTTTATGATAATCAATTGCAACAATCATCTTAAAGCCTTTGACATATAATCTTTTGATAGATTCTGGTCCTAAATCGAGGAAGGCGATTTCTTTCGCTTCTTGTACCGCTTTGGATAACAGGGCACCACAACCACCCGTGGTGACAAAATATAACAGGTGATTTTCGATATATTTCTCAGTGCATTCTTCACTTCTTGGACCTTTACCGATTGTACCAACAACACCAAGATCCTTCATCATATCGGCATAAGGATCCATTCTAGAAGAAGTAGTGGGACCAATAGAACCGATGACATGACCGGGTTTGGTTGGGGTTGGACCCGCATAATAGATGAAAGAATCTTTGAAGTCGACAGGAAGTTCTTTACCCTGTTCAAGATATTCTTTGATTCTTTTATGAGCGGCATCTCTGGCGGTGTAGATGACACCTTCAAATTCCACGATATCGCCTGCTTTTAACTGCGAGAGTTTATCTTTCTCTTGTGGATATTTCAAGATCATAAGGTAACCTCCTTATGGCGACAGGCATGACATTGTAAATTGACCGCAACAGGAAGAGAAGCGATATGGCAGGCATAGAGATTCACTTTGACCTTTAAGGCGGTGGTCTTTCCACCAAGACCCATTGGACCAACATCAGAACTGTTGATGAGTTCTAATAGTTCATTTTCTAGTTTTCTAGCTTCTGGATCACTTGCTTCATCATCAATATCACGGATTAAGGCTTCTTTGGCTAGTTTAGCGCAGATTTCCATATCTCCGCCGATACCAACACCGACCACAAGGGGTGGACAGGCTCTTCCGCCGGCATCTTTAACGACCTTTAAGACAAAGTCTTTGATACCGTTGATGCCTTGAGCAGGAGTCAGCATTTTAACCTGGGACATATTTTCACTGCCAGCCCCTTTCGGGCAGAATGTGATCTTGAGTTTATCCGACAAAGTCTGCTTGATATGAACGATGGCAGGTGTGTTGCTCTTTGTGTTGATTCTCGTTAATGGATTACCGACGACGGATTTACGAAGATAACCTTCGGTATAGCCTTTGGCAACACCTTTGTTGATGGCTTCTTGTAAATCACAATCTAAGAAGACCTGGTTACCTAACTCCACAAAAAAGACTGCAATACCAGTATCCTGACACATCGGGATATTTTCACTTGCAGCGAGCTCATCATTTTCAATGATTTGAGCGATGATATCTTTGGCTAAACCTTGTTCGTTTTCTTTGGCTTTCTTGAGACACGAAAGGACACTGTTATCAAGATAAGTACAGGCGTCGATACATAAACGGCTGACGGCGTTGATGATATCTTCCTCATGAATGGTTTTCATGTCTGTTAGTCCTCCAGTTTAGTGGCTGATAAGCAAACGAACGATATGGTTGAAAACAATGTAGATATTATAACCTTTTCTTTGAGTTTTGAAACCCTAGGGAGTGATGTTTGTGCTTACAAAGGAGAAATTGCAAAAAAAGTAAAAAAAAGGATGACCACAATTGGTCACCTCATAAGATAGATACGTACGTTTATCTATCCTTATATAACAGTGTGTTCTATCTTGAACATCACGGAATAAACACAATGGTGGACCAAGCTAGTGGTGTGGTCGAACTATGGAAGGGAATCGATACATGCAGTTCCCTTTCTCTATAGTTGAAGACAATATCGATGATTCCGTCATCATTAAGAATGACCGAGTTAATCATCATGATCGATGAAATCATACCCATATTCGATTGTTTGATTTTCAAACATGGATTCGAATCTTGGATTAAATTCAGAATCTAAGACCCCCACCTTGATTTTCTCTTTCTTCTCTTTCGTGAGCAAAACAGAAGAATAGGTTCTTTCTAGTTACCAAATCTCTCGTGTTCCTTGAGAACACGAAGAAAGAAGCAGAGTTGAAAGCAGGAATAACGAAAAGAAAGTCCTTATATCATATACGCCAAAAGAATGCCTAAAAATGCTCCGATACCAAGTCCTGAAAGAACAAAGGAACCGATGAAAATCCATTGTATATAGGAAGCTCTAGTGGTTCCGGGAGTCTTTTTCGTTTCCTTCTCGTATCCGCTGAATTCTTTTGGGAAATATTTAATGAAAAATGGTTTTCTTACTTTCATCCAATATATAACGCCGATAACTAAACCTGCCAACATGCCAATAATCAAAGATAACATCCACACTGAAGAGGAGTCATTCAGATAGCTTCCCACGGCACAAGAGGAAATCAAAAGGGCTATACCGGCAAGAGCAAGAAAAAGTGATATCAAGAATATAACCCCAGGAACCCCAAACGTTTTTTGAAAATCTTCTTCTTTTTTCTCCACCACCTTATAAGAATGTAGGCTGTGGAACTCAGAGATGGAAAACGGAATAATCATCACAAAGCCCAAAAATAAAAAAACAAGGGCAAGAATTTCTAAAACACCCATTTATGTTACCTCAATAAACAGAATAATTGTGGAGGTTGTAATTACTCCACCACAGTTCGATTTCGACATCCTTATCGTCATCAAGCATTCTCTTTTCAAATAGATACACCTCCTCATTTAAGACGCTTCGAGGAAGCCAAAACTTGAGAAAAATAGTAAAAAAAAGGATGACCCCAATTGGTCACCTCATAAGATAGATACGTACGTTTATCTATCCTTATATAACAGTGTGTTCTATCTTGAACATCACGGAATAAACACAATGGTGGAGCTGAAGGGGATCGAACCCTCGACCTCCTCCATGCCATGGAGGCGCTCTCCCAATTGAGCTACAGCCCCATTGTTTCGCCCGAAAAGTCTTTCAAGCGAAGTTAATTATATGCTAATCGATTGAAATAGTCAACCACTAATTTACGCGTTTTGAAAAACTTTATTCAAAACATCTTCTGAGAACTCATTGGATGGATGGTGATCATGCTTTTTGCCGTCATTGGCCTTCTCTAACTGGTCTTTAAAGACACAGGCTAAAACATCCATGGCCAAGTTGGCAATACCATCGTTGTTGATGATCAAATCCGCATAGTTAGAAGAAGGCTTGACGATTTCTTCATACATAGGAGCAACGGTCTTGATGTACTGGTTGACGATGGATTCATAAGATCTGGCTCTTTCGGTATGGTCACGGATAAAACGACGTAAGAATCTGACTTCTGGTGTGGCTGTGATAAAAATCTTCAAGTCGCCAAGTTCTCTTAACTGACGGTCGACCAAAGCCATGATGCCTTCGACAACAACAATCTTTTTAGGAACGACATGTTCGGTCTTATTGGATCTGTTATGAACGGTGAAATCATAAATTGGTTTATCAATCGCGATATCATTCTTTAAATCAGAGATTTGTTTTCTCATCAATTTCCAGTCAAAAGCTTTGGGGTGGTCATAGTTGACATTGACTCTTTCTTCCATCGACATCTGGGATTGGTCTTTGTAGAAATCGTCAATCGTGATTCTGGTGATTTCATCAGAATGAAGATTTTCAATAACAGTATTTGTCACATAAGACTTACCCGAAGAAGAGCCGCCGCCAACAAGAATGATTCTAGCCATGATACTTACCTCGCCTATCAACCTTATTTATTATATCGATTTTTCTGATAATTCGCACTCAGGTTTTACTTGTTGAGATATTTTAGTTGTGCTATGATAGCCACAATATGAAAAGCAAATTATTTTTATTGAGTCTAACAGCGATTATTTTATCCGGTTGTGGTGAACAAAACAGTTCGGTTACTTCTGTTTCTTTGTCTACCAGTGAACCAACATCTTCAGTTGAAGAAACCTCTGTTATCAGCAGTAGCGATACTTCCAGTGTGGAAGAATCTAGTCAGAGTGAAGAAAGTTCTTCTTCATCTGCGGAGGATGATCTTCCGGAGTATTATCGTGACAAAGGCTTAGATATTACCGAAACTGGTGCCACCTTAAAGACCCAGTTATTCAATATCATCAAGTCTCCAAACGCTCCTACATATAGTAAATTATATACTGCTTATCTTTCGACAGATGTGAAGTATATTGATGATGATGGCAAGAAGCACTTATGGGATATGTATAGCGCTTGTGATTACCTCATGCCTGATGATGAGAATCACTCCAACTATACCAAAGAGGGCGATAACTACAATCGTGAACACACCATTCCACAGTCCATATTTGGAGGACATGATAATTATCCTGTTGGTTCAGATCTCTTCCATGTTTATCCAACCGACTCTTTTGTCAATGGTAAAAGAGGTGATCATCCACACGCAGAAGTAGCAACAGCATCCTTCACCTCTTCTAATGGTACAAAAGTTGGTACCAGCGCAACAAATAATGTTTCTGGTACTGTTTGTGAACCTGCAGATGAATATAAAGGCGATTTTGCTAGAACTTATTTCTACTTTGTCACCTGCTATCAGGATAAGTTATCTGGCTTTGGAAACTTTGCCACATTCTCTAAGAACACCTATCCATCTTTGGCTACTTGGGCTATTCAGCTTTATAAGAAATGGTCTGATGATGATCCTGTCTCCCAAAAGGAAATCGATCGTAATAATGCCACTTA
The DNA here is from genome assembly GCA_902771745.1 of uncultured Erysipelotrichaceae bacterium. Classification (GTDB taxonomy): domain Bacteria; phylum Bacillota_I; class Bacilli_A; order RFN20; family CAG-288; genus Enterosoma. Next base: position 7,704 of record CACXYG010000034.1, read on the forward strand.
TCTTGTCCAAGGCAATCGTAATCCATTCATCGATTTCCCAAATATTGAAGATCAGGTCTGGAACAATTATTAAATCTAGGGCGCCAAAAAGGCGCCTTTTAAAATGAAAAAGTGATAAATTCCGATGGAATCTATCACTTTGTACTAAATTAAGAATTGTTCTAAGACGGCATCTAACTGTTCGATATTGATCGGTTTTGCGATATGAGAATTCATACCAGCATCACGAGCGTTCTTCTTGTCTTCTTCAAAAGCGTTGGCTGTTAAGGCGATAATCGGAATGTCATGAAGCGGAGCATCTAAAGCACGGATGGCTCTTGTCGCTTCATAGCCATTCATGACTGGCATCTGAATATCCATCAAGATGAGATCATAATCTCTTTCCATCGCTTGTTTGATTCTTTCAACCGCTTCTTGACCATTACAGGCTTCATCAGTTTCATAACCCATATCTTTTAATAGTTCAGTAGCGATAATTCGGTTGATTTCATTATCATCGACAACTAAGATACGGTATTTCTGTTCACTCATCTTGAGATGTTCTTTTTCGATGACATTTTCTTTTTGAAGTTTCTCTTTGGTAGTGATTGGGAAAGAGAGATTGATCGTAAAGGTACTGCCGACATCTAACTTGGATTCCAAGGTGATGCTTCCACCCATCAAATCGACCAAACTCTTAGTGATTGCCATACCTAAGCCAGTACCGGTGATTTTACTGACAGTGGAATTCTTTTCTCTTTCAAATGGTTCGAAGATGTTCTTCTGGAACTCTTCACTCATACCGATACCATCATCCTTGATGATGATTTGTAGTTTTGCATAATCTTCAATAGGAGAATCTAACTCGGTTGTCTGAACTAAGATATGACCGCCATCGGGCGTATATTTGATGGCGTTAGAGATGACGTTGATCATAATCTGATTGAACTTTAATCGATCGATTACAAGATATTGATGTTTGATATCGTTCTGGAAGATAAATTCATGGTGTTTGGCTTCAGCCGATGCGCGTAAGACGGTGTCAATCTGGTTGAGAATTTCAAGAATGTCTTCTGGTAAAACATTTAATTGTGCCTTACCATTTTCAATTCTTGCCATCTCTAGAACATCATTGATCAAACCTAATAATAGTTCGCTGGATGAAGAGATTTTAGCTAAGTAATCTTTTAAGAGTTCTTCATCATCTAAATGACGTTTGGCCAAATCGGTAAAACCGATAATGGCATTCATCGGAGTACGGATATCGTGTGACATATTGAAGAGGAAGTTTGATTTGGCTTTGTTGGCCGCTTGGGCTTGTTCACTAGCGATGGTCAGCTTCTGGTTTTGGGTATTGATGATAGCTAAGTTCTTTTCTAATTCTTGTGTAAACTGCTTTTGCTTGTTGTGATTGATGTGGCCTGCTACAGCATAGATGATAACAAAGATCAGCAATTGCAAAGCGATGATGATTAAGACAATGATGGCGGGATTATCTTTTAAGATGACATCAAAGGAAGCGTCCAGATAGCGATTGACAATCCATTTCTGATCGAGCTTTTCAATGAAGCCTTCGACTTGTAATTGCTTGATGACGTTATTCAATTTAGAACAAAGTTCCGTATCAGTGGCTTTTAAGGCCATACAACCATACATGTAACTGACCTGGTAACTAGAGACAATCTTACCTCTGGCATTTAACTTCTCAATGAAGGAATCACCGACCTGAATTGGACAGATGATGTAATCTAAGGAGCCATCTAAGACTTTTTCAAACATCTCTTGATAACTATAACCGGTGATGATATTCATACCTAATTCATCAAACTTGTTATAGGCGGCGACTTTCATACCGTATAGTTCACCGACGTAATTGATTTTATCTCTGCCATAGATGACGTATTGTTTTTCATCGGTTGGAATAGTACCGATGATGTCATCATTTTTCAAGACGGCATTAGACTCCATATTCAAGATGACATCATACTTGCCATCTAAAAGACCTTGTTGAGCGTCATTCCAATCCATCAGTTTCAGATCGACGTTCATCTCTAGTCGATTGGCGACTTCATAGATCATCTCAACATCTAAGCCTTTATATTCTCCATCTTCGATATAGGAGAATGGCTGGTAGTCGCTATCGGTGGCGACACGGAGGGTTTTATCATAAGTGTTGTTCGGTTTGACACTAACTGTCGGTTTAGAACGGAAAACACCATTGACATTCAGCAATACTAAAACAATGGAAACGATTGTTACCACTAAGAAGAAGGGAAGAAGAATAATGAGAATTTTATTTAACTTTCCTTTTGCTTTTTCCATCTTATTATCATTATCTATAAAAAATCCTGAATTGCAAGTCGAAGTGATAATTATTTAGACGTACATCCATGTTCTTGGTATTCCCTGCTTCTCCAAGGCCTTGGAGAAGCACGCCTCGGCTGA